>DASYMT010000549.1:0-4591 GCA_036008925.1 Acidimicrobiales bacterium
CACGGCCACGGTCAGGCCCGCCTCCTCGACCAGCGCGCCCACGGCCGACTCCATGGTGTCGTCGTCCACGCCGAACACCAGCGTGCCCAACAGCGACCGCAGCTCGGCCTCCTCCGCCTCGATGAGGCGGAGGGCCTCCTCGCGGCTGTCGGCCTTGGCCGTGAGCCGGAGCTTGATGCCCTCGATGCCGCTGGCGAGGAAGGCGATGGTCGGGTTGCCGCCCGCCGCGTCGAGGGCCTCCAACCTCGGGGCCACCACCTCGGCCAGCGTCGACTCGGCCAGCCCCCAGGTCCGCAGCACCCGGGAGACGATGGTCGAGCGGGTGCCCGCCCGCGCCTGGAGGTCGGGCAGAACGGCCCGCTCCAGCATCTCCTGCATCTCGTAGGGGACGCCGGGCACGGCGTAGACGACCTTGTGGCCCACCGGGCAGATCAGCCCGGGCGCCGTCCCCCGCGTCTGGGGGATCAGCGCCGCGCCCCGGGGCACGTCGGCCTGGCGCAGGTTGTTGGCGACCATCTCCCGGCCTCGGACCCGGAACATCTCGGCGATGCGCCCGGCCACGACGTCGTCCCGCTCCAGCGGCACGTTCATCACCTCGGCGATGGCCTCGCGGGTGATGTCGTCCTGCGTGGGGCCCAGGCCGCCGCACACGATCACCGCGTCGCTGCGGGAAAGGGCAAGCCGCAGGGCGGACACGATGCGGTCGAGGTTGTCGCCCACCTTGGTCTGGAAGTGCGAGTCGATGCCCGCGGCGGCGAGCTGCTCTCCGATCCACGACGAGTTGGTGTCCACGATCTGGCCGAGGAGCAGCTCCGTGCCCACGGCCACGACCTCACACCGCACGGGCCGCCTTCCGCCCGTCGAGCAGGTACTGGGCGCCGGTCACCAGGGCCAGCGCCACCGCGGCCCAGAGGAACAGGTTGGCCGGCCACTTCCACTCGGTGGTCCAGGGCAGGAGGGCGAAGCCCACGGCCACGTCCTGCACCACCGTCTTCACCTTGGCCGCGAACCGGGCCGGGACCGACACGCCTCGGCGCCCGACATACGACCGGTACACGCTGATCCCCACCTCCCGCACGGCCATCAGCCCCACCGGGAACCACCAGAACAGGCCCTTTTGCACCAGGGCGAACATGGCCCCGAGCACGAGGAACTTGTCGGCCAGCGGGTCGAGGAACGCGCCCGAGCTGGTGGTCCCCTGACGCCGGGCCAGGTAGCCGTCCACCCCGTCGGTGCACGACAGCACGATCCAGAACCCGATGGCCGCCCACGTGGCCCCGCCGTTCAGGATCATCACCAGCAGCAGCGGGGTGATCAGCAGCCGCAGCAGCGTGACCGCGTTGGCGGGCGTGGCCAAGGCGGACGGGCCGAAGCCCGGCACACGCCCCGCGGATCGGGTCGACAAGGAGGCCGCGCCGGACACCGACACAGACGGGGAGCCGACCGGCGCGGGGCCGGGGTCGGGCATCGGGGTGGTGCTCACGCGGGCACCGCCTCCAGGTCGGGGCCTTCCGAATCCACAATCGACACCTTGGCGAACTGGCCCACGGGCAGCGAGTCCGGCACCCGGATCACGCCGTCGATCTCGGGGGCCTCGCGGTGCGAGCGGCCGATGCCCGCCGAGTCGACCAGCACCTCCACCGTCGAGCCGATCAGCGCGGCCCGGCGTGCGGCGGTGATCTGGTCCTGGCGCTCCGTCAGCTCGCCCAGGCGCTCGGCCACCAGGCCCGCGGGGACCTCGCCGTCGAGCCCGGCCGCGTAGGTGCCGTCCTCCTTGGAGTAGGAGAAGAAGCCGCACCAGTCGAGCTGGGCCGCCTCCACGAAGCCGAGCAACTGGTCGTGGTCGGCCTCGGTCTCGCCCGGGTAGCCCACGATGAAGTTCGACCGGAAGGCGGCGTCGGGGTGGAGGGCGCGGATGTCGGCGATGCGCCGCAGGAAGCGGGAGCCGTCGCCCCACCGCCGCATGCGCCGCAGCAGGGGCTTGGACACGTGCTGAAGCGACAGGTCGAAGTAGGGGATGCCGGTGTCGCCCACCGCGCCGATCAGCGCGTCGGTCAGGTCGGAGGGATAGAGGTAGAGCAGCCGCACCCGAGGGACCATCGAGGCCACCGACCGCACAAGCCCCACGATCGAGCCCGCCCGCCCCTGGTCCCGGCCGTAGGACGCCAGGTCCTGGGCCACCAGCACGATCTCCTGGGCCTCCAAGGCCTCCACCTCGGCCAGGATCGACGCCTCGCTACGCGACCGCTGCTTGCCCCGGAACGAGGGGATGGCGCAGAACCCGCAGGCCCGGTCGCAGCCCTCGGCCACCTTGACGTACGCCCACGGAGCCGACGGCGCCGGCCGGGGCAGGTTGAGCAGGTCGAGGAGCGGAGCGGGACGGCCCGGCCTCTTCGGCCCGAGCGTGACCGGCACGCCGAAGCCGGCCACCTGGTCGACCTCGGGCAGGGCGGCGGCCAGCTCGTCGCCGTAGCGCTCGGCCATGCAGCCGGTGACCACCAGCCGGGCCCCGGGCGCCCGGGCGTCGGCCAGGGCCAGCACGGTGTCCACCGACTCCTGCCGGGCCGCCTCGATGAAGGCGCACGTGTTGACCACGACCAGGTCGGCGTCCTCGGGCCCGGCGGCGCGCACGTACCCCTCAGACGCGAGGGTGCCCGCGACCTTGTCCGAGTCCACCTGGTTCTTGGGGCAGCCCAGGGTCTCGACCCAGTAGCTGCGGGCGTTGCGCACGGAGGACAAGGCTACCGGGCGACCCTCGCTTGAGCCGCAGCGGCCACCCTCCGGGCCGCCCGCCCAACCCCGCCGCCCGCCCGCAGCCGCCCGCCTACGATCCGGCCATGGCGACCGCCGAGCCCTCCCCCTCCCCCAACCCCAACGCCCTGCGCTTCCAGCTCGACACCACGCTGTCGGACACGCTGTCGTTCAGCAGCCCGGCCGACGCGGCGGGCAACGCCTTCGCCGCCGCCGTGTTCGCGGCCCCCGGCGTGGCGTCGATCTTCGGGGTCAACGACTTCGTGACCGTGACCCGCACAGCCGGCGCCGAGTGGGACCCCATCGTCGAAGCGGTGCAGGCGGCCGCGGCCGAGCACCTGTGATGGGACCGACGGGCCGGTGAAAGGCCGGGACGCCCTCCTCGAGGTCCTCGACACCGAGGGCGTCACCCACGTCTTCGGCAACCCCGGCACCACCGAGCTGCCGTTCATCGACGCCCTGGCCGCCCGCCCCGACATCACCTACGTCCTCGGCCTCCAAGAGGCCACCGTGGTCGGCATGGCCGACGGCTACGCCCAGGCCACCGGCCGTCCCGCCTTCCTCAACCTCCACACCAGCGCGGGCCTGGGCAACGCCATGGGCAACCTCCCCAACGCCCAGGCCAACGGCACGCCCCTCGTGGTCACCGCGGGCCAGCAGGACCGCCGCCACCTCTTCACCGACCCGCTGCTGGGCGGCGACCTCGTCGGCCTGGCCCGGCCGGTGAGCAAGTGGGCCCACGAGGCCCGCAACCTGACCGAGCTGGGCGCCATCGTGCGCCGGGCCTTCAAGGACGCGGCCACCCCGCCCGCGGGCCCGGTGTTCCTGTCGCTGCCCATGGACCTGCTCGACGAGGAGGGCGACGCGCCGGTCCCGCCCAAGTCGGACCTCCGCCTCGACGCGGTGCCGCCCGCCGACGCCCTCGACGAGCTGGCCCGCCTGTTGAGCGACGGAGCGGCCGTGGCCCTCGTGGTGGGCGACGAGGCCCGCCACGCCATCGACGCCACCGTGGCCCTGGCCGACGCGCTGGGCTGCCCGGTGCACGCCGCCTCGCTGCACGGCTCGTTCGTCTTCCCGCCCGCCCACCCGCAGTTCGCGGGCGCGCTGCCGGGCGAGGCCGTCCGCATGGGCGAGGTGCTCGGTCGCTACCAGCGGGTCCTCGCCATCGGCGCCCACCCCTTCCTCGTCTACCCGTACACGCCCGGCCCGGCCGTGCCGCCCGCCGTCGAGTTCCTCCACCTCTCCCCCGACCCGGCCCGCCTGGCCCGCACCCACCCGACCCGGCTCGGGCTGGTGGGCGATCCCAAGGCGACGATCGAGGCCCTCCTCCCCCGGCTGCGCGCCCGCCCCGCCCCCGACACCGGCCGCCAGGCCGAGATCGACCGCCTGGAGGAGACGGCCCGCGGGCGCTACGGCCCAGCGCCCCTTCATCCCATGGCCGCGGCCCACGCCCTGCTGCGGGCCCTGCCGCCCGACACCGCCGTCGTCGACGAGGCCGTCACCACCGGCACCTACGTGCGCGGCTTTCACCACGCGACACGGCCGGGCACCTACTTCTTCGCCCGGGGCGGCGGGCTCGGATGGGGCATGCCCGCGGCGGTCGGCGTGGCCCTGGCCCAGGGGCGGCCAGTGCTGTGCGTGGTGGGCGACGGCTCGGCCATGTACTCGCCCCAGGCCCTCTGGACCGCGGCCCGCCATCAGGTCCCGGTTGTGTTCGCGGTGGTCGACAACGGCCAGTACCTCATCCTCAAGCGGGCCCTCGACGGCCGCAAGGACGAAGCCGCACAGCGGGGCGACTACGTGGGCATGGACCTGGGCCAGCCCGCGGTGGACTTCCCCG
>DASYMT010000550.1:0-2506 GCA_036008925.1 Acidimicrobiales bacterium
TCATGCTGCACTGGAGCCGGGGCGCCGACGAGCTGGCGGTCTGCCGGGCTGCGGGCAGGCTGACCGCCTACCTGGAGCTGCGGGCCCGCTACGGGTGAGTCGGCTGCGCCGCTGGGTCGGGCTGCGCCCGCTGGGTCGAGCTGCGCTACGGCTGAGTCGGTTGGGGCGGGCTGCTGGGTCGGGCTACGACGGCTGCGTGGGCCGAGCAGCGTGGGCCCCGTCGGCAGTGGTGGGCAGCCAGCCCACCCGACGGGCCTCGAAGCGGTCGACCTCGCCTGCGTGGCGCAGCGTGAGGCCGATGTCGTCGAGCCCCTCAAGCAGCCGCCACTGGGTGAAGTCGTCGAGCGGGAACGGGGCCTCGACCCCTGCCGCCTCCGACCACACCACCCGGGACTCCACGTCGACGGTGACCTCCACGCCCGGGTCGGCCAGGACCGCGTCCAACAGCTTCCGCACCGAGGCCTCGTCGACCTGGGCGGGGACAAGCCCCGCCTTGGTGCAGTTGGTGCGGAAGATGTCGGCGAACCGGGGCGAGATCACGGCCCGGAAGCCGTAGTCCATCAGGGCCCACACCGCGTGCTCCCGGGACGAGCCGGTGCCGAAGTTCTGGCCCGCCACCAGCACGGTGGCCCCGTCGTAGCGGTGGTCGTTCAGAGTGAACGACGGGTCCTTGCGCCAGGCCTCGAACAGCCCCTCGCCGAACCCGGTGCGCTCCACCCGCTTGAGCCAGTGGGCCGGGATGATCTGGTCGGTGTCGACATCGGACCGGTCGAGGGGCAGGGCAGTGCCGCGCACCGTGCGGATCGGTTCCATCAGTCGAGCTCCTGGGGGGTGGCGAAGCGGCCCGCCACCGCGGTGGCGGCGGCCACGGCGGGGGACACGAGGTGGGTCCGGCCCCCCGGCCCCTGGCGGCCTTCGAAGTTCCGGTTGGACGTGGAGGCGGCCCGCTCGCCCGGGGCCAGCTTGTCCGGGTTCATGGCCAGGCACATCGAGCAGCCCGCGTCGCGCCACTCGAAGCCCGCCGCGGTGAACACCTGGTCGAGCCCCTCGGCCTCGGCCTGCTCCTTCACCAGCCCGGAGCCGGGCACCACCAGGGCCCGTATCCCGGCCTGCACGTGCCTGCCCTCCAGGACACTGGCCGCAGCCCGCAGGTCTTCGATGCGCGAGTTGGTGCACGACCCGATGAACACGGTGTCGACGGCCACGTCCCGCATGGGCGTGCCCGCCTTGAGGCCCATGTAGGCCAAGGCCCGGGCCGCCGCCTCGCGCTCGCCCGTCTCCAGGAAGGAGTCCGGCGAGGGCACGGCCCCGTCGATGGGCACGACCTGGGCCGGGTTGGTCCCCCACGACACGTGGGGCAGCAGCCCGGCGCCGTCGATCACGACCTCTTTGTCGAAGCCTGCGTCGTCGTCGGTCACCAGCGAGCGCCAGTCGTCCAGGGCCCGCTCCCAATCGGCGCCCGACGGCGCATGGGGGCGGCCCTCCAGATAGGCGAAGGTCGTGTCGTCGGGGGCGACCAGGCCGGCACGCGCCCCGGCCTCGATGGACATGTTGCAGACCGTCATCCGGCCCTCCATCGACAAGGCCCGGACGGCCGAGCCCCGGTACTCGATGACCGAGCCGATGCCGCCGCCGGTGCCGATGCGGCCGATGACGGCGAGGATGAGGTCTTTGGCCGTCACGCCCGCGGGCAGGTCGTCGTCGATGACGACGGCCATGGTGCCCGGCCTGCGCTGGGGCAGGGTCTGGGTGGCGAGCACGTGCTCCACCTCGCTGGTCCCGATGCCGAAGGCGAGCGCCCCGAAGGCCCCGTGGGTGGCGGTGTGGCTGTCGCCGCAGACGATGGTCATGCCGGGCTGCGTCAGCCCCAACTCTGGCCCGATGACGTGGACGATGCCCTGGTTGCGGTGGCCCATGGGATAGAGGGGCACGCCGAACTCGGCGCAGTTGGCGGCCAGCACCTCCATCTGCTTCTTGGAGATGGGGTCCTTGAGGTTGAGCAGCCCGTCGGTGGGGACGTTGTGGTCCATGGTGGCCAGCGTCAGATCGGGCCGCCGCACGGGCCGGTCGGCCAGGCGCAGGCCGTCGAAGGCCTGGGGTGAAGTGACCTCGTGCACCAGGTGGAGGTCGATGTAGAGGAGGTCTGGCTCGCCCTCGGCGGTGTGCACTACATGCCGGTCCCACACCTTCTCGCTCAGCGTCTTGCCCGTTGCCATTGCCGCTCTCACAATCTGAGATGTAGTCTCACGCCGTGAGACGCAGTGTAAGCGGGGTCGGCGTACTCGACAAGGCAGTGTCCCTTTTGGACTCGTTGGAGAACGGGCCGCTCGCCCTCAACGAGCTGGCCGACGTGTCCGGCGTCCCCCGGGCCACTGCCCACCGCCTGGCCCTGGCCCTCGAGGTCCACGGCATGATCGGCCGGGACGATGAGGGCCGGTTCATCCTCGGCGCCCGGCTGGCGGCCCGGTCGCTCGACATGGTGGCCACGCCCGCGCTCGAGCGCCTG
>DASYMT010000551.1:0-6517 GCA_036008925.1 Acidimicrobiales bacterium
GGCGGTCGAGATGCATACATATGGCAGTTGTGAATTGCGGTATCTAGACCGTCGACTTTCCTCCGACATTCCAGAGAATGGGTCGCTGTGCCCCGCCAGCGTCCAGCGCCCTTCGCCGAGGAGTTCGGCCGCCGCGCGCGCACGCTGCGGCTCCGGCTGCGCCAGCCCTCGGGCCGCCGGATGTCGATCGAGCGGATGGCCCAGCGGGCGGGGATGGACCGGACCACCCTCGGCCGGATCGAGCTGGGCGACATGGTCCCGTCGCTGACCAACGTCCTGCGCCTGGCCCAGGCCCTCGAAGTCGACCCCTGCGACCTGGTGGCCGGGCTCAGGGCGCCGCTGGAAACGCCCCGCTGACGCCTCAGCCACAGCAGGCATCCGCCGAAAAGGATGCATGGAACCCGAGCAGCGTCGGCAGCGGGTCCTGCGCGAGTACGTCGGCTGCGTGGCCGCGCTGGCCGTGTTCGGCTGCGCGGGCGTGTTCCTCTCGGCCGACGGCGGCAGGCGGGGGACGTGGGCCGACGTGGTCGCGGTCGTCGCCCTCAGCGCCATCACGCTGTGGTTCCCCCTCCTCCGCACCGGCTCGGCCGGGGCCCGCACCTACCATCTGGTGGAGGCGCCCCTCGTGGCCGGCCTGCTCCTGCTGGACCCCCAGCGGGCCATGGTGGCCTTCGTGGCCGGACTGGCCATCGGCTGGCTGATCGCCCAACGCTCCGTGCTCAAGACGGTCTTCGGGATCGCCGAGCACACGGTCGCCGCCGCCATCGCCGTGCTCGTCGTCGAGTCATCGAGCCGCATGGGCCTGCCCGGCGCCCCCGAGGCCTACGTGCCCCTGGCCCTGGCCGCCTACTTCGCGGCCAACACCTTGTTGGTCTCCACCATCTTCGAGCTGGCCGCCATGCGCAGGCCCGGGGAGCGGTTCTTCGTCGACCTCGGCCCGTCGGCCGTGGTGGCGCTAGTGGCCGGCGTGACCGGCGCCTTCATCGGCGTGTTGGGCCGCCAGGGCTCAGGAGGGCTGCTGCTGGCCACCGTGCCCGTCGTCCTCCTCCTGGCCATGTCCCGGGCCCACGCCAACCAGGGCCGCTCGGTCGAGCTGCTCCAGGGCGTGGTCGGCGCGGTGGCCGACACCCACGCGGGCATGTCGCGCTCGCAGGTGGAGCAGGCCGTGTGCGCCCGGGTCGAGCAGGTCCTCGACTGCCCGGCCGCCGAGTTCCGCATGGCCCAGCCCGTCTGGCCCGAGATCGGGGCGGTGGTCGACACCGGCTCGGGGAGCTGCTGGCTGATCGCCCACCCCCGGCCCGTCGAGGCGTTCCGGCCCGAGGAGACCGACCTGCTCGGGGCCTTGGCCGGGGTGGCGGGGCGGGCCCTCGAGAACGCGTGGCTCCAGGAGCAGCTTGCCCGTCAGGCCCTCCACGACCCGCTCACCGGCGCCCCCAACCGGCGGCTGGTGACCCGCGAGCTGACGGCCGCGCTGGCCCGGGCCCGGCGCGACAACACCCGGGTGGGCGTGGCCTTCCTCGACCTCACCGGCTTCAAGGGCGTCAACGACCGGCTGGGCCACGACGCGGGCGACGAGCTGCTGCGCAAGGTGGCCACGCGCCTGGCCGAGTGCGTGCGGGCGGGCGACATGGTGGGCCGCCTGGGCGGCGACGAGTTCGTGCTCCTGCTGCCGATGGTGGACGCCGCCGCGCTGGCCGCGGCCTCCAGGCGGGTGCTCGACGCCTTCGCCCGGCCGTTCGAGCTCAACGCCGCGACCGTCGACGTGCGCTGCAACATCGGCGTGGCCCTGTGGCCCGCCGACGGCGACACGCCCGACGACCTTCTGCGCCGGGCCGATGCGGCCATGTACCAGGCCAAGCGGGAGGGCGGGAACACCATCGCCTATGCGGGCCAGGTAACGGGCACAACAACGGGGGCGCTCTAACTTCACAGGCATGTCCAAGACCCCCTTGACCGTGCATCGGCCTGACGGAGAGGCCCTCGGCGGCGTGCTCGTCATCCAAGAGGCGTTCGGCATCAACGACCACATCGCCAGCGTGTGCCGCCGCTTCGCCGCCGCGGGCTACGTGACCGTGGCCCCCCACCTCTTCCACCGGTCCGGCGACCCGAAGCTCGGCTACGAGGACTTCTCGCTCGTCATGCCCCACATGCAGGCCCTGACGGCCGAGAGCGTGCTGGAGGACGTGGACGAGGGCCTCAACGGACTGGCCGGCTACGGCCTGGGCCCGCCCCAGATCGGCGTGGTCGGCTTCTGCATGGGCGGGACGGTGGCCCTGGTCACCGACGCGCTGCGGGACGTGGGCGCCGCGGTCAGCTTCTACGGAGGCGGGGTGACCGAGGGGCGCTTCGGCTTCCCGTCGCTGGTGGAGCTGGCGCCCACCCTGCGGGCCCCGTGGCTGGGGCTGTACGGCGATCAGGACCAGGGCATCCCGGTCGGCCAGGTGGAGGAGCTGCGGGCCGCGGCGGCCAAGGCCCCCGTGCCCACTGAGGTGGTGCGCTATCCGGAGGCCGAGCACGGGTTCCACTGCGACGTGCGGGCCAGCTACCACGCCGTGTCGGCCCAGGACGCGTGGGCCCGCACACTGGCGTGGTTCGAGCGCTATCTCGGCGGTATCGAGTAGGTCACCTGGGCCTGGGCCACCGGCTGGTCAGGGCTCCCGCCGTCGGACCACAGGGCCACGTCGGGCACGGCCAGGCGCGACCCCAGCTTGAGGATGCGGCCCTGGGCCAGGACGTCGACCAAAGCGGGCTTGCGCAGGAAGTCGATGTGCAGGCTGGTGGTGACGGCCAAGGCCACCGGGCCGATCTGGGCCAGGACGGAGAGCCACGCGGCCGAGTCGGCCAAGGCCATCAGCGACGGGCCGGAGACGGTGCCGCCCGGCCGCTCGTTGGCCGCGGTCACCGGCAGCCGCAGCCGTACGCCGGTGGCGGCCACGTCCTCCACCACGGTGGTGGGCGGGTTGCCGGGGAAGGCGGCGAGCAGGAACCGCTGGAGTTCGTCGACCGTCATGACCGGGGCAGGCACGACGGCCGACAGTAGCTACTACTGCGGGGCCTTCTGCTTGGGCTCCTTCGGCTTCTTGGGCGGCAGCGCGGCCACGTGGGCCAAGGCCTTCTCAGCCCATGGGCGGGCCTTAGCGGGCGTCGTGCGCCAGGCCGGGGGCAGGGCCACGTAGCCGCCCATGGCCCGCTCGGCCGGGCCGAACGGGCCTGCGCCGGGCTGCTCGAGGAGGGCGGCCTGGTCGGCCGCGGGCAGCTTGAGCCCCACCGATGCGCCGAAGAGGCCCATGAACATGTTCCCGTTGGCGAATGCGCCCAGGTTCCCGAACATGGGCTTGACCTCGACCCCTGCGGCGTCGGGGACGAGGGAGCGGAAGAAGTCCTTGTCCTCGTCAGTGGGCTTGGGCATCTCCATGGGGCTCCTCGATGTGTAAGTTGATCCTTACACAGTTGGAGGGAGGGTGCGTGGACGAGGCGCTCAAGGCAGTGGCCGACCCCACCCGCAGGGCCGTGCTGCGGCTGGTGCGCGACGACGAGCGGTGTGCGGGCGACATCGCCGCGCAGTTCCCCTCGATGAGCAGGCCCGCGGTCTCGCAGCACCTCCGGGTGCTCCACGACGCCGGCCTGGTGGCTGTGCGCCAGGAGGGCAACCGCCGCCTCTACCGAGCCCGCCCCGAGGGCCTGGCCGACGCGGCCGCCTTCCTGCAGGAGATGTGGACCGACGGGCTGACCCGCCTCAAGGCGGCAGCCGAGCGAGCAGCCAAGGAGATGGAGGAGCGATGACCGAGGCAACCGACACTGAGGGCACGACCATCGAGCTGTCGACGCGGATCGCCGCGCCGCCCGAGGTGGTGTGGCGCTACTGGACCGAGCCGGAGCGCATGTGCGAGTGGTGGGGCGTGGCCGCCGACCTCGACCCGAAGCCCGGCGGGGCGTGCCGGGTGACGATGGGCCAGGGGCCGACCATGATCGGCGAGTACGTCGAGCTGGTGCCGCACAAGCGGCTGGTCTTCACCCTGGGGTGGGACATGGCCATGCCCAACGGCGACGCCGTGCCGCCCGGCTCCACCCGGGTGGAGGTGCTGCTCGAGCCCGACGGGCCGGAGACTGTCCTGACCCTGCGCCACACCGGCCTGCCCGAAGGCGCGGTCGGGGACCACACGGCCGGGTGGGGCCACTTCCTCGCCGCGTTGGCCGGGGCCGCCGGGGCCTGACGCCAAAACTGATGCCAAGGCGGCACCGGGAAGGGCGGCACCGGGCCGTCGACCCCCTGCACCGGCTCGATCCGCGGCAGGGCCCGTCCTGACGCTGCCTTGCTGTGGACCGAGACCGCACCCTTGGTGCCGCAGGGCCACAGCCGCCAGCCGCCGCCTCACCCTTCCGGCTCACGCGGTCGTGGCCTCTGGCGTTATCACTCTCCGTGACCGCACGGCCGCAGAAAAAGGTCGGGGCAGTCCGGCCTTTCCTTGCCGATTTCGGGGCCGGGCGACATGGGGAAATCCGTCCCCGGTCTTTTTCCGGTACCCCCGGGGGTTCTCGGAAGAAAGATGCACTTCAGCGGTGGTGTCGGCCCTGGCCGCCTCTCTCCGCGGCAGACGTTGACACTATCGCGCACTGTGTGCTTGGCTGAACACGGGCAGCGCCAAATGACGGCTGAAAACCGTTTTAACGCTTCCAGAAAAAATAGTCCGATTGGGGGATATGCGGGGCCTTCGTTCTTCACGCATACTGCATGCGGAGAGGGGCCGAGCGGGGCCTCCTCTGAAGAAGGGGAGCGGGGGTTCTGATGGGGGTACTACTCGGAGTGCATTCTTGTGCGCCGCGCCTCTGAACCCGCAACGCCACACATGACAAAGGAGATCGAAGTGCGAGAAGGACGAGGCGCAGTGCGGCGAACGGTGGTCCTGCTATCCGCAGGAGCCCTGCTCGCCCTGGGAGCGGCATCGGCGCGAGCCGTTGAGGCAACCCCCACCTGTCAAGGCCTGACGGCCACGGTCGTCGGCACGGTCGGCACGCCCGGTGACGACGTCATCGTCGGCACGCCGGGCAAGGACACCATCACCGGCCTTGGCGGCAACGACGTCATCTGCGGCCGGGCGGACGGCGACACCACCGACCTGAGCGACACCATCGACGCGGGCGACGGGAACGACACCGTCTACGGCCGTGAGGGTGGCGACACGGTGACTGCGGGCAACGGCGACGACACCGTCTACGGCGAGGCCGGCAACGACGGGCCCATCTATGGCGGCGACGGCAACGACGTGATCGACACCGCCGACGGCAACGACCACAACATCGAGGGCGGCAACGGCTACGACACCATCGACACCGGGGCGGGCGACGACTCGTCCATCCGCGGCGGCTCGTCGGTGGCGGGCGGCGGTCCGGCCCTCAACGACAAGCGTGACTGGATCAAGACCGGCGACGGCAACGACAGCGCGGTGTTCGGCGACGAAGGCAACGACCTGATCCAGACCGGCAACGACAACGACACCAACATCCGGGGCAGCAATGGCGACGACGAGCTGCGCTTGGGCGATGGCGACGACCAGGGCTTCGGCGACAACGGGGACGACTTCCTGAGCGGCGGCAACGGGGCCGACTACGGCGACGGCGGCCCGGGCACCAACCAGTGCATCCTGCTGGAGACCGCGGTCAACTGCGACAGCCCGCCTCCGGCGATCTAGCTCCAACAGCATCAGATTCGGCAAAGGGCCCGGGCGCACGCCCGGGCCCTTTCGCGTCCCGTCGGGCCATGGAGTGTCATAGCCCGCGCGAAATGACTACATAAGCCCACCCCCGCGCGCCGATACACCTCCCATGGTGCGACTGAAGAACGTCGTGCACCGGGCTGCAGTTGCGTTTCCGGCGGGGGTCGATCTCGGACACGACGAATGGGACAAGCGTCATCGGTGGATCGCGGGCCTGCTGACGGCCCACGTCCCGATCATCGTGGCCTTCGCCTTCATCCGGGGCGGCGGCGCCCTGCACAACTTCGCCGAGGCCGTCCCCGTCGCCGCCTTGGCCCTCATCGCGTCGAGCCAGGGCCTGGGCATCCGGACCCGGGCCATCTCGGCCGCCTTGGGCCTGATGGTGGCGTCGGCCATCCTCGTGCACCTCTCCGGGGGCAGCACCGAGATGCACTTCCACTTCTTCGTCATGCTCGGCGTGATCAGCCTGTATCAGGACTGGCGCCCGTTCCTTGCCGCCATCGCCTTCGTGGCCGCCCACCACGGGATCATGGGCACCCTCCAGCCCCGGGACGTGTTCGACCATGCGTCGGCCTGGA
Source organism: Acidimicrobiales bacterium (assembly GCA_036008925.1). Lineage (GTDB taxonomy): Bacteria > Actinomycetota > Acidimicrobiia > Acidimicrobiales > JAUTXP01 > DASYMT01. The sequence goes on from DASYMT010000551.1 coordinate 6,293, forward strand.
ACTCGCCGCTCACGTGGGCCCTCATCCACGCCTTCTTCGTGCTGGCCGCCTGCGGCGTGTCCGTCGTGTCGTGGCGCATCGTCGAGGACGGACACCGCCGCTCGCGCGCCGAACTCGAGGCCAGCGAGCACCGCTTCCGCGCCCTGATCGAGCACTCGACCGACGTCGTCACCGTGGTCGACGCAGAGGGCACGATCATCTACGACAGCCCGTCGAGCGTCGGTG
>DASYMT010000552.1:0-3256 GCA_036008925.1 Acidimicrobiales bacterium
GTCGGCGAACTCGCGGGCGATGGCCGAGCGCTTGACCTTCTGGGTGGCGGTCAGCTCCCCCTCCTCGTGGTCGAGCTCCTTGGGCAGCAGCTCGAACCGCTTGATCGTCTCCACCTGGGCCAGATCCTGATTGACCACCTCGACCCACTGGCGGATGAGCTGGTGCACCTCGGGCTTGGCCGACAGGTCCCTGTACGTGGTGAACGGCACGTGCTGGCGGGTGGCCCAGTCGCCCACCGTGTCGCCCTCGATGCCGATGAGGGCGCTGAGGAACTTGCGCCCGTCGCCCACCACCACCGCCTCGCGCACATAGGGCGAGACCTTCAACCGGTTCTCGATCTCCGAGGGCGAGATGTTCTTGCCGCCCGCGGTGATGATGATGTCCTTCTTCCGGTCCGTGATCTTGAGGAAGCCGTCGCCGTCCAGCTCGCCCACGTCGCCGGTGTGCAGCCAGCCCTCGGCGTCGACCGTGGCCCGGGTGGCCTCCTCGTTCTTGAGGTAGCCCTTGAACACGCCGGGGCCGCGCACGAGGATCTCGCCGTCGTGGGCCAGCTTCACCTCCACGCCGGGCAGGGCCTTGCCGACCGTGCCGATGCGCACGTCGTCGGCGGGCGTGTACGTGGCCACCGCGGTGCCCTCGGTCTGGCCGTAGCCCTCGCGCACCGGGACCCCGAGGGCCCAGAAGAACTCCAGCACCTGGGGGGCGATGGGCGCGGCCCCCGACAGGGCGATGCGCACCCGGCCCAGGCCCAGCTTGTCCCTGAGCGAGCGGAACACCATGAGCCACCCGAGCCCGGCCATGACCCGCCCGCCAAGCCCCAGCTTCCCGGTCATGCGCTTGCGGGCCAGCGCCGCCCCCCGCTTCAGCCAGAACCGGGCCACCGTGCGCTTCACGAACGAGGCGTCGCCCAGCCTGATCTGCACCCCGGCCATCATCTTCTCCCACACCCGGGGGACGCCCAGGAAGATGGTGGGCTGCACCTCGCGCAGGTCGGAGACGAAGGACTCGCCGCCCTCGCCGAAGTTGACCAGGTAGCCCACCTGGAGGGCGTCGATGGTGGAGAACAGGCGCTCGGCCACATGGCACAGCGGAAGGTAGGAGAGCACCTCGTCCTGACCCGTGGCGTCGAATGCGGCGGCGAAGGTGTGCCCGGCCGAGAGCAGGTTGGCGTGGGTGAGCATGGCCCCCTTGGGCGGGCCCGTGGTGCCGGACGTGTAGACGATCACCGCGGTGTCGGCCGGGTCGCGCTGCTCGACCAGCCGGGCCCACTCGAACAGCTCGCGCTCCTCGCCCAGCCGCTCCAGGTCGGCGAAGGTGGTGAGCATGGGGTCGTCGAGGTCGCGCACGCCCCGGGTGTCGATCACCACGATGTGCTTGAGGTGCGGGAGCTTGTCCCGCACAGCCATGGTCTTGTCGAGCTGCTCCTCGTCCTCGGCAATGAGGATGGTCGCCTCGGAGTGCTCCAGCAGGTACTCGACCTCGGCCGCCGGGCTGGTGGGGTAGATGCCCACGGTCATGGCGCCGATGCCCTGGACGCCCATGTCGGCCAGCAGCCAGGCCGGTCGGTTCTCGCTGTGCACGGCCACCGCGTCGCCCGGCTGCACGCCCAGCTCCAACAGGCCCAGCCCGATGCGGGCGGCCCGGTCGGCGTAGTCCTGCCAGGTGTACTCCTTCCAGCGGCCCAGGTCCTTCTTGCGCATGGCCACGTCGGCCGGACGGGAGGCGGCCAGCCGCAGCAGCAGACCGGGGAGCGACGTGGCCTGGTTGGCCAGCACCGGCGCGTGGGGCGTGTCGAGGGCGGTCACGACGCCTGACCCAGATAGGCCTCGATGACCTTGGGGTCGCTCTGCACGTCGGCGGGCAGGCCGGTGGCGATGACCTGTCCGAAGTCGAGGACCATGACGCGGTCGGCGATGTCCATCACCATGTGCATGTCGTGCTCCACCAGGATCATGGCCAGGTCGAGCTCGGCCTTGACCTCCAGGATGTACCGGGCCATGTCCTCGGTCTCCTCCAGGTTCATGCCCGCCACCGGCTCGTCGAGCAGCAGCAGCTCGGGGTCCATGGCCAGGGCCCGGCCCAACTCGATGCGCTTCTTGATGCCGTAGGGCAGCGCGCCCACGTGGCTGTGGCGGTAGGGGGCCAGCTCCAGCAGGTCGATGATCTCCTCCACCCGCCGCCGGTTGGCCACCTCCTCCCGCTTGGCCTTGCCCACCCACAGGGCCCCGGCCACGAAGCCCGTGCGCATGAGGTGGTGGCGGCCGAGCATGAGGTTGTCGACCACGTCGAGGTTCATGAACAGGCCGAGGTTCTGGAAGGTGCGGCCGATTCCCATGTGGGCGGTGGCGGCCGGGCGCTTTCCGATGATGGGCTCGCCCTTGAACGTGATGTGGCCCTCCTGGGGGCGGTAGACGGCCGACAGGCAGTTGAAGATCGACGTCTTGCCCGCGCCGTTGGGGCCGATGACCGCGAACAGCTCGCCGGGGCGCACCTCGAAGGTCACGCCCGACAGCGCAGTGACGCCGCCGAAGCGCAAGGTGATGTCGTCGACCACCAGCAGCGGCTCGGCCACTACGCGCTCCACCGCTTTCGCCGCCGGTAGCTCTTGACGTCCCGGAACGACTTGCGGCCCGCCTCGCCCACGCCCAGGTAGAACTCCTGGATGTCCTTGTCGTCGAGCAGCTCCTCGCCGGGCCCGTCCTTCACCACCCGGCCGTTCTCCATCACGTAGCCGTAGTCGGCGATCGACAGGGCCATGGTGGCGTTCTGCTCCACCAGCAGGACGCTGGTCCCCTGGCTGTTGATGTCGACGATGATCTGGCGGATCTGCTCGACGACGAGCGGGGCCAGGCCGAGGGACGGCTCGTCGAGCAGCAGCAGCCGGGGCGACTGCATGAGGGCCCGGCCGATGGCCAGCATCTGCTGCTCCCCGCCCGACAGGTAGCCGGCCGTGGAACGGCGGCGGTCCTGGAGCTTGGGGAACAGGGTCATCACCCGGTCGTAGGAGTCGCGCAGCTCGGCCTTGTCCCGCCTGGTGAAGCCGCCCGCCTTGAGGTTCTCGTCCACCGTCAGCTCGGCGAAGATGCGCCTGCCCTCCATGACCTGGCTCATACCCCGCCGCACGATGTTGGCCGGGTCCTGGCCGGTGACGGTGGCCCCGTCGAGCTCCACCGTGCCCTTGGTGATGTCACCTCGATGGACTTTGAGCAGGCCGGTGACCGCCCGCAGCAGCGTGGTCTTGCCCGCCCCGTTGGC
>DASYMT010000553.1:0-1893 GCA_036008925.1 Acidimicrobiales bacterium
CGTCCCGGGCGGCGGCGAAGTCGGTGGCCTCGAAGGCGATCAGCCCGCCCGGCCGCAGGTGGGACGCCGCGCACCGCAGGCACGAGACGGCGTCGGCCGGGTCGAGCAGCAGTTGCAACGAGTTGTAGGGGATGGCGATCAGGCCGAAGCCGCCGGACCCGCCCAACGCGAAGCGGCGCATGTCGGCCTGCACCACACAGGCCACGCCCCGCCGACGGGCCGAGGCGAGCATGCCGTGGTCCACGTCGAGCCCGACCACCAGGCCGGGCAGGCGGCGGGCGACGCGCCCGGTCCCGCAGGCCAGCTCCAACACAGGGCCGCCCACGGCCAGCGCCAGCGCCCGGTAGAAGCCGACGTCCTGGTCGACCCGTCCGTGCAGGTGGAGCAGCTCCCAGTCGTAGAGGTCAGCCCGCGACCGCACGGAAGGCCATCCCCGTGCGCGGCTTGGGGAAGAAGAAGGTCGTCTTGGGCGGCATGCGCTCGCCGCCGTGGCCGGTCTCGGCGATCTGGGCCACGGTGGCCGGGCGCAGCAGCACCGCCGCGTCAGCCTCGCCCTTGGCCACGGCCTCGGCCACCAGGTCGGCCCCGTGCTGGTAGCGCACCTCGACGCCGGGCAGCGCGGCCAAGGCCACGTCGAGCCTGCTGGAGTCGAGGTCGGCCTCGGCCGCCCCCACGGTCGAGGGTTTGGCCGTGAGCCGGAACATGCCGGCGGGCCGCAGCAGCATCATCGAGGCCGGGTCGGGCTCGTCGACCGGCTCGACCTCGAACCAGGGCGACAGGTCGGCCTGGCCGGTGAGCAGCCGGTGGATGGGGCCGACCGCCAACTGCTCGTCGGTCAGCTCGACCACGTAACAGAGGACAGAGCGGGCGCCTGCGGACGGGTCCTCGTCCCGGTAGGCCAGAGCCGTCTCGTAGCGGTGGTGGCCGTCGGCGATGACGAGCGGCTCGGCGGCCACGGCCGCGGCGACGGCGTCGGCGCCCTCGGTGAGCCGCCACAGCTCGTGCCGCACGCCGTCCTCGTCCACCGCCTGCGCGTCCGGCGGCGCCGACACGGCCAGCAGCCCGGACAGCCCCTCGGCCAGCGACAGCCCCCAGATGGGCGAGAGGTTGGCTTTGCACGCCCGCAGCAGGTTGAGCCGGTCGGCCTTGTCCTTCGACGTGGTGCGCTCATGGGGGAGGATGCCCGCCTCGCCGGGCCGGGACAGCTCCAGCGCGCCGAGCACGCCCAGGGTCTGGCGGCCGTCGAAGGTCATGCGGTAGGCGTAGAAGGCGGGGGCGTCGTCGGTGAACAGCACGCCCTCGTCCTGCCACTGCCGCCACAGCGAGGCGGCCACTTCATAGCGGTCCCTGCCCCCCTCCTCGGCGGGCAGCTCGATGCGCACCGCGTTGTGCTCGTCCTTGTCGACCAGGCGGGCCCGGTCGTCGGGGCTGATCACGTCGTAGGGCGGGGCGACCAGGGCGGAGAGGTCGCCGTCGGGGCTGGCGTAGCGGACGGCGGCGAAGGGCTCGAAGCGGGGCACGGACCATACGTAGCAGACCGTTAGCCTCGGCGCGAATGGCGTGGGCCCTGGATCTCGACGGCGTGGTGTGGCGGGGCGACGTGCCGATCCCCGGCGCGGCCGACGCGGTGGCCGCGTTGCGGGCCCGCGGCATTCGGGTGGTGTTCCTCACCAACAACTCGGCGCCGACCGTGGCCGACTCCCTGGAGAAGCTGTCCCGCTTCGGCATCCCGGCCACGGGCGACGACCTGCTGACCTCGGCCCAGGCCGCGGCCCGCCTGCTGGAGCCGGGCCAGACGGGGCTGGTGTGCGCGGGCCCGGGGGTGACCGAGGCCCTGGCCGAGCGGGGCGTGAAGGCCGTGCGCGAGGGCCACGCCGACGTCGACGCGGTGGT
>DASYMT010000554.1:0-2443 GCA_036008925.1 Acidimicrobiales bacterium
ATCATGGCCAAGGCCACGGTCGAGGTCGAGCTCCCGAGCGAGGCCCCGGACGCCGCCCGTGGCTGAGCGCACCATCCTGTCGACCGCGCCCCTCCGGGGGCCCGGCCTCGACGTGCTCCGGGCCCTCGGCGAGGTGGTCCTCGACCCCTGGATCGACCACCAGCCGCTGCGGCTCTACAACGCCGACCAGCTGGCGGCCCGCATCTCCGAGGTGGGCGCGTCCGTCGTGATCTGCGAGGCCGACGCCTGCAAGGGCCCCGTGCTCGACCTCCCGCTCGAGGCCATCGGGTCGACCCGGGGCGACCCGACCAACGTCGACGTGGCCGGCGCCACCGCCAAGGGCATCCCGGTGCTGCGAGCCCCGGGCCGCAACGCGGACGCCGTGGCCGAGCTGGCCGTCGGCCTGCTCCTCGCCGCGACACGGGGCCTCCTCGCTGCCGACCACGACGTGCGCAGCGGCGAGGTGTACCGCGACGGGTCCATCCCCTACCAGCGCTTCCGGGCCTGGCAGCTCCAGGGGCAGACGGCCGGCATCGTCGGGCTCGGCGCGGTCGGGCGGGCCACCAAGTGGCGGCTCGAGGGGCTGGGCATGCGGGTGATCACCACCGATCCGTTCGCCCCCGACGCCACCCACTCGCTCGACGACCTGCTGGCCGCGTCCCACGTGGTGTCGATGCACGCCGCGGTCACGCCGGAGACGGCCGGGCTGATGTCCGAGGCGCAGTTCGCCCGGATGCCCGAGGGCTCGGTCTACGTGAACTCGGCCCGGGCCGGCCTCCACGACATCGACGCGCTCACCAAGGCCCTGCAGTCCGGCCACCTCGCCGCGGCGGGCCTCGACCACTTCGAGGGCGAGTCGCTGGCCACGGACCACCCGCTCGTGTCGCTGCCCAACGTCGTGCTCACCCCCCACATCGGCGGGGCCACCTACGACACCGAGGCCAACCACACGACCCTGATCGCCGACGGCCTCGCTGCGCTCCTGCGCGGCGACGTCCCCACCAACCTCGTCAACCCGGAGGTCCTCCAGCGTGGCTGACACCACTGCCCCCACCGCACCCAGCAAGGCCTCACCGACCACGACCCGGGAGGCGGTGCTGGCCGCGGCCAAGCGGATGCTGGCCGAAGGGCTCGTCGAGGGCACGTCGGGCAACATCTCGGGCCGGCTGCCCGACGGTCTCGTGTGCCTCACGCCGTCCTCGGTGCCCTACGACACGATGACCCTCGAGGACCTCGTGGTCGTCGACCTCGACGGCAACGTGGTGGATGGCACCCGGGGCCCGACGTCGGAGAAGGACCTCCACCTGTCCGCCCTGCGCAGGTACCCGGACCTCGGCGCGGTGATCCACACCCACGCGGTGTACGCCACGATGTTCGCCCTGGCCCACGAGCCGATCCCGGCGGTCATCGAGGAGGTCGTGGTCTACATCGGCGGCGACGTGCCGTGCTGCGAGTACAAGGGCACCGGCAGCAAGGCCCTGGGCGACGAGGTGGCGGCCCACCTCGGCGACCGCGGCGCTGCCCTGCTGGCCAACCACGGGCTGGTGACCTGCGGCCCGTCGCCCGAGAAGGCGCTGCACAACGCGGCGCTCGTCGAGCGCACCGCCAAGATCATCTGGGGGGCGCGGGCGATGGGGGCGACCATCCACCCCCTGCCCGAGAAGGTGAACCGCGACATGGCCGGCGTCTACCGCTACATGCGCGAGAACCCGTGACGACCGCACCGGGCGTGGAACGGGAACACTGCGGGTACGTGTACGGGGAACGAGGGGGACACGAGTGAAGAAGCCCATGGCCACGATCGTGCTGCTGGCCGGTCTGCTGCTGGCCGCGTGCGGCACGCGGCTGACCGACAAGGAGTTCACCGAGATGAGCCAGGGGGGCGCGACCCAACAGGTCACCGACACCGGCGGCACCACGGGCGGCACCACCACCGACGGCACCGCCGCCACCACCGATGGCGCCACCACCACCGGGGGCACCACGACGGGCGGGACGACCACGGGCGGGACGACCGCCGGGGGGACCACGACCGGCGGCACCACCACCGGGGGGACCACCACCGGGGGCACCACCGGGGGCACGGCCGGCGCCAGCGGCCCCAACCAGGCGTCGGACATCGGCGTCACGGCCAACCAGATCGTGATCGGCAACATCACCGCCGAGAACGGCGTGCTCGGCGACGCCTTCGCCCCTGCCGCCCGCGGCATCCGGGCCTGGGCCGCCGCCACCAACGCGAAGGGCGGCATCAACGGCCGCCAGATCGTCCTCAAGACCTGCGACGACGGCGAGGTCCGCAGCAAGACGCTCGCCTGTGCCCAGCGGCTCGTCGAGCAGGACCATGCCTTCGCCCTCGTGGCCACCAACACGCGCTCCATGGGCGGCGCGGCCCAGTACCTCAACGACAAGGGGATCCCGGTGATCGGGTTCCCGATCACGAACA
>DASYMT010000555.1:0-4805 GCA_036008925.1 Acidimicrobiales bacterium
GCCTCCCCCGCCCACGCCGGTCAGGCCGCGGGGGCGATCTCCGTTCCCCGGGCCGCGCCGAACGCGCCCCGGCCCGTCCACAGTCCGGTGCCCACGATCTGCACCAGGGCGAGGATGAACAGCGACAGCCGCACCGTGCCCGCCAGGCCGGACCCGGCCGTGTGGTTGTCGAGGATGACGGCCACCAGCGCGCCGCCCAGCGCGCCGCCCGCATAGCGGCCCGCCACCAGCGTCCCGGTGCGGGAGGCCACGCTGCCCGACCGGGCCAGAGACTCGGCCAGGCCTGCGAAGGCGGCGCCCGTCCCCAGCCCGACCACGGCCATCGACGCCATCATCACCCCCACCACGCCGGGCCAGACCCCGCACACCAGCAGGCCGCAGGCCGCCACCAGCCCGCCCAGCGTCACCAGCCGGTCGGCCGCCCCGAAACGCCGGGCCAGCATCCGGCCCGCCAGCCTGCTGCCCGCCATCGACGCCACGCTCGGGAACAGCAGCACCACGGCCATGGGCAGCAGCCCCCGGCCCAGCCAGCCGTCCGGGTACCGCTCCACCAGGTACGGCGGGGCCACCACGAACATGCCGAAGAACCCGGAGATGGAGCAGATGTTGGTCACGTTGGCCACCACCAGGCCCCGGGCCGGGAACAGGGTGCTGCGCCCCTCGGCGCTCAGCCGGGGCGACAGGGCCACCAGGGCCACGCCGACGACGAGGCTCACCGACCCGAGGACCACGTGGTCCAGGAACCACCGCATGTAGAGGAGCGGCAGCAGCACGAGCAGCACGCCCGCGCTGAACGTTCCGATCTCGCCCGCCCGGCTGGGGCCGTCGGCCGCCACCGGCCGGTCCCGGGGCACGAACAGCGCCACGAGCACCAGACCGAACAGGCCGGTGCCCGCCCACCACACCATGGCCACACTCCGGTAGGGCATGTCCGACAACCCCACCACGAACAGGCCGATGCCGCCCGCGAAGCCAAGACAACCGCTCAGCAGGGCGGTCACCCGCACGGCCTTGCGCCCCGAGTACACCGACCGGACCACGGCATAGCTGCACGGCAACAGCGCGCCCGACAGGCCCTGCGCCCCCCGGGCCACCAGCACCACCGGCACCGAGTACGACAGCGCCACCGCCACCGACGCGGCCACGTACATGCTCAGCACGGTGAGCAGGACGGGCCGGTTGCCGAACTTCTCGGCGGCCAAGGCGACCAGCAGGGTGCCGGGCCCCGCTATGGCCAGGCTGATGGCGAACACCAGGCCGCCGAAGCCCACGCCCGCCCCGAACGAGCGTTGGATCTTGGGGAGCAGCGGGGCGACCATGGCGTTGGAGAAGCCGAACAGCGACGTGGTGATCATCAGGCTGGCGATGGTGGCCACGTCGGCCAACGGGGAGCGCACCGGGCGCGCCGAGCCAGAGGGGGGGACTCGCACCTCTTGATAGGACTGCCGGGCTCGTTACCCCCGGCGTTACCCGCTCAGAGGAGGCCGAGGACGGCCGCGCCGTCCACGTTGACGGCCACGCCGCTCACGAACCCGGCGGGCTCGGAGCACAAGAAGGCGACCACCTTGCCGAAGTCGGCCGGGTCGCCCATCGGACCCGACCCGCCCAACTGCTTCATGCGGTCGGTGGCGTGCGGCCCGGGGGCGGCCAGGTTGACGGTGATGCCGTCGCCGATCAGGTCCGCGGCCGCCGTCTTGGCCCAGGCCCACAACCCGGTGCGGGCCGTGTTCGACAAGGCCAGGACGGGGATGGGCTGCTTCACCGAGTACGAGGTGATGAGGCAGATGCGGCCCCAGCCCCGGGACTGCATGTGCGGCGCTGCGGCCTGCACCAGCCGCACCGACGTGAGCAGGTTGGCGTTCAGCGCGGCGGTGAGCGACTCGTCGGTCACGTCCATGGCCCGCCCCGGCGGCGGCCCGCCCGCGTTGCCCACCAGGATGTCGAGCCCGCCGAAGCGCTCCACCGTCGTGTCGACCAGCGTCCGGGGCGCGTCCGGCCGGGTCACGTCGATGGGGACGGCCAGCACCTCGCCCGGGATGCGCGCCGCGGCGGCGTCGAGCTCCTCTTGGTTGCGCGAGCAGATGACGACCTTGCACCCCTCCTCGGCCAAGGCGTAGGCCGAGGCGAACCCCAGCCCCTTCGACGACGCCGTCACCAAGGCGACCTTGCCGTTGATGCCCAGGTCCACTCAGGCCACCACCACGAGGTCGTGGGAGACGGTGTTGAGCGGGTCGGGCCCGTCGGCCGCGGCCACCACGATGTCCTCGATGCGGGCCCCCCACCGGTCAGCCAGGTAGATGCCGGGCTCGATCGAGAAGGCGTGCCCGGGGGCCAGCGGCTCGCAGTTGCCGCCCACCAGGTAGGGGTCCTCGTGCTCCTCCAGGCCGATGCCGTGGCCGGTGCGGTGGATGAAGTGGGGGCCATACCCCCCTTCGGTGATCAGGCGGCGGGCCACGCCGTCCACGTCCTCGCACGGCGTGCCCACCTGGGCGGCGTCGACGGCCGCGGCCTGGGCCTGCTGGAGCACGGTGTAGAGGTCGCGGAACTCGGCGGGCGGCTCGGCCTCGCCCGTCCAGAAGGTGCGGGTGATGTCGGAGCAGTAGCCGTCAAGGGTGCCGCCGAAGTCGCACACCACGGCCTCGCCCGCCCCAATGACCCGGCGGCCCGGCTCGTGGTGGGGGCTGGCCGAGTTGGGGCCGCTGCCCACGATGGCGAAGTTCACCTTCTGATGGCCCTCGGCCCGCAGCCGGCGGCCGATCTCGGACGACACCTCGTGCTCGGTGCGCCCCACGAAACGGACCTCGCCCGCCTGGAGTTGGGCGGCCACGCGGTCGGCCGCCGCCGATGCCCGGCGAAGGGCCTCGACCTCGTCGGCGTCCTTCACCGCCCGCAGCGGCGCAGTGACGTTCGAAGCGGCCTGCCACGACGCCTCGGGCAGCCAGCCCTGGAGGCGCAGGAGGAAGACGGCCCAGGCCCGGTCCGACACGGCCAGGCTCCGGCGGGCGCCCACCAACTGGGCCACGATCTCGGTGGGGTCCTCGGTCTCGTCCCACGGGCGCAGGGTGAAGTCGGGCCGCTCCTCCACCCGAGGCGCCTCGAGGCGGGGCACCACCAGCACGGCCTTGCCGTCGGCGGGCAGCACCAGCATGGTGAGCCGCTCCAGCGGCATGGCCTCGTAGCCGGTCAGCCAGGGCAGGTCGGCGCCCAGCGACAACAGCAGCGCGTCCACGCCCAGCTCGGCCATGCGGGCCCGCACCCGCTCCACCCGCGCCCCTCCCCGACTCATTCCGGGCACCGCCCCGTCGTCATGCCGAACCCCCGGTGCCGAGCAGGGGCGCAGGCAGGGAGCGGCTGGCCGGGGCCGAGTGGTTGGCGGACTGGGCAGCCTGGGCCGACTGGGCGGCCTGCTTGGCGTGATAGCTCGAGCGGGTGAGGGGCGAGGCCTGCACGTGGGCGAAGCCCATGGCCGTGCCCACCTCGGCCAGCCGCTCGAACTCGGCGGGCGTCCACCAGCGGGCCACGGGCAGGTGCGAGGCGGTGGGGCGCAGGTACTGCCCGAGGGTCACGATGTCGACCCCCACGGCCCGCAGGTCGGCCAGCACGCCGACCACCTCGTCCTCCGTCTCCCCCATGCCCAGGATCACGCTCGTCTTGGTGGTGAGCCCCGCCGCCCCGGCCCGGGCCAGCACCGACAGCGACCGGGCGTACGACGCCGAGGGCCGCACCGCCCGCTGGAGGCGGGGCACTGTCTCCACGTTGTGGGCCAGCACGTCGGGCCGGGCGTCGAAGACCGTCCGCAGGGCCGAGGCCGAGCCCTTGCAGTCGGAGATCAGCACCTCGACTCGGGTCGACGGGCGCCGGGCCCGGATGGCGCGGACCACCGCCGCGAACTGGCCCGCGCCGCCGTCCTCCAAGTCGTCCCGGGCCACCGCAGTGACCACCGCGTGCTCCAGGCCCATGCGCTCTACCGCCTCGGCCACGTGCTCGGGCTCGGCCGGGTCGGGCGGCTCGGGGTGGCGGGTGTCGACCAGGCAGAAGCCGCAGGCCCGGGTACACCGCTCGCCGTTGATCATGAAGGTGGCGGTGCCGTCGGCCCAGCACTCGAAGATGTTGGGGCAGCCCGCCTCCTCGCACACGGTCACCAGGTCGAGCGAGCGCATGGTCTTCTTCAGCGACCGGTACTCGTCGCCCATGCGGGCCTTGACCCGCAGCCACTCGGGCTTGCGCTCGTCCACCGCCAGCCCGCCCGACACGCCCGCTTCGGCCAGGCGGCCCAGCAGCCGCACCGACTGGCCGGCATTGCGTTCGGGCCCGCCGCCGCCCGAGCGGGTGAAGGCGGCCATGTCCGACGGGGCCACCCGCCAGGCCACGTCCTGCCGCTCGACCCCGGCCGGGCCACTCGGCCACGCCGCCACCACCGCGTCGACCACCTCGGCCATTGACGCCGACACCCCCTCGGCCCGCAGCGACGTGACCGCCTTGTCGGCGATCCCGCAGGGGACGATGTGGCCGAACATCGACAGGTCGGGGTCCACGTTCAGGGCGAAGCCGTGCATGGTGCGGCCCCGCGACACCCGCACGCCGATGGCGCAGATCTTGCGGTCCTCGATCCACACGCCGGGATACCCGTCGAGCCGCGCCGCGCCGGGCAGGCCAAGCGAGGCCAGCGCGTCGATGACGGCCTGCTCGACCAGATGGACGTACTCCGGCACCCGGCCCGTCCAATGCAGGACGGGATAGCCCACAAGCTGGCCGGGGCCGTGGTAGGTGACGTCGCCGCCCCGGTCGGTCTTGACCAGCTCGGC
>DASYMT010000556.1:0-11107 GCA_036008925.1 Acidimicrobiales bacterium
GAATGTATAGGTGCCGTCGGGCTCGGTGCTCAGGTCGAAGGTGGTCGGGCTGGCGCACGGGTCGGAGGCCGATACGGCCGTGCCGCCCCGGGTCACCGTGCAGGCCGTCGAGGCGGTGCCCGCCCCCGTGGTGAACGTCCAGGTCGGCGTGTCGTCGGCGCTGAGCCCGGTGGGTCCGCCGGTGATGACGGGGACCGGGGGCGGCGTCGTGTCGAGCGTATAGGTGCTGCTCGCCGCCGGGCCGGTGCCCCCCGCCCCGGTGGCCGTGACACTGAAGGTATAGGTGCCGTCGGTGGTCACGGTGTAGGTCTGGCTGCCCGAGCACGCCGCGGGCCCGGCCACAACCGTCGACCCTCGGTTGAGGGTGCACTGGCCGGTCGTGGCCCCCGGGAGGGTGAAGGTCCACGTGGGGGTTGTGTCGGCGCCGGGGTTGGCGGGCGAGCCGGTGATGGTGGGGGCGACCGGCGGGGGCGGGGGCGGCGGGGCCGACTGGTAGGTGTAGCTGCCCGACGTGCTGGCGAACTGGCCCTTCAGGGAGACGGCCACCACGAAGGTGTAGGTCCCGGCCGCCTTGCCGGTCAGGTCGTAGGTCACCGTCCCCGAGTCACAGGTCGCGGGGGCGAACACCACGTTTTGATTCAGCAGGAGGGCGCAATAGAGGGTGCCGTTGTTGCCGTTCCCGTTGCCGCCGTTGCCGTTCCCGTTCCCGTTCCCGTTCCCGTTGCCGTTCCCGCCGTTGGGGTTGGTGAACGTCCAGGTGGGGGTGGCGTCGGTCCCGGGCGAGGGCGGGGCGCTGGTGATGACCGGCTTCTGGGGCGGGGCGGCGGCCGCCCCGGTGGCGGCGGCGAGCACCATGCCGATGCCGAGGCCCGCGGCGAGTCCAGCACCTGCCAGCAGCTTCAGTTTGAGCTGACGTGGCCCCATGCCTGCCTGGTCCGCCTTGTCGGGAGCGCGCGCCGATCCCGAGGGTGGATCCCCTTCTTCTCCAGCCATCGACCGATGCCCGAGTGCCCTTAAGGGTTCCACACGGAATCGCGGTGTAACCCTAGGATCACCGAAAGGACGATGCGCGGACACCCTCCTGAGCACTATGCGCAAGTGGCCGAGGTCTACGACGAGGCCCTCGAGGCGGGCGACCCCCCGACCCAGGCAGTGGCGGAGGCCTTCGCCGTCCCCTACACCACGGCGGCCCGCTGGGTCCGCCGCACCCGGGCCCTGGGCCTGCTGCCCCCGCCCAAGCCCGGCCTGCCCCACGGCAACCGGCTGCACCCGGTTCCCAGGACCCCGGGGCCGACCATCCCAGGGCCGACCATCCCGGGGCCGACCCCTGCGGCCAGGGAAGACTCGGACTCAATGCCCGGCCCGCACCGGCCGATGCAACGTCCGACACCGGAGGTGTAGCCATGGCCCTGCTGGGCACCCTGGCCGAGTTCCAGGTCGATGACATCCTCGTCCTGCTCGGCTCCACCAAGAAGACAGGCGTGCTGGCCGTGGAGGCCCCGCGCCGCACGGGCCGGGTGTGGGTCGACGCGGGCCACGTGGTCGGCGCCGAGATGGCGGGCCACAGCGAGGCCCACGACGTCGTGTTCGAGCTGCTGCGCCTGCCCCACGGCAAGTTCAGCTTCGAGTCAGGTTCGACGCCGGCCGAGCTGATGGCGCCGCAAGACGTGTCGGACGTCCTGGCCGCGGCCCGCAGCAGGCTGGCCGAGTGGCGCGACATCGAGCGGGTCGTCCCCAGCCTGGCCTCCATCGTCACCCTCGATGCCGAGGCGGGCGGCGAGCCCGTCCTCCACATCAATGCCGAGGACTGGAAGGTCGTGGCCGCCATCGGCGCAGGCGGCCCGGTCAAGAACGTGGCCGACCTGCTCGGCCTGGCCGAGTTCGACGCCTGCAAGGCGGTCAAGTCGGTGGTCGACGCCAGGCTGGCCGTCATCGACCCGGTGAGCGACGGGGACGAGCCTGCGGCGCCCGCCGGCGGGGTCGCCCAGAGCGAAGTGGCCCGCCAACTCTCCCGGCTGCGCGGCCAGTAGCCCTTTCCCGGCGGCCCGAAGAGCGCGAAGCTCCGGGGGCATGCGCGTCCAGGGGGGTCGGGGGACGGACCAGGCCGAACGTGACGAGCTGGTGCGGCGGCACCTGGGCTTGGCCCAGTCCCTCGCGACCCGTTACGCAAACCGGGGCGAAAGCCTCGACGACCTGATCCAGGTGGCCATGATCGGGCTGGTCCGCGCGGCCGAGCGGTTCAGCCCCGACCGGGAGATCCAGTTCTCCACCTTCGCCACCGCCACCATCCTGGGCGAGCTCAAGCACCACTTCCGCGACACCCGCTGGAGCGTGCACGTCCCCCGCTCCGTCCAGGAGGCCTACCTCCGGGTCAAGGAGGCGGCCGACGCCCTGAGCCAGGAACTGGGCCGCTCGCCCAGCCTGCTCGACATCGCCGAGCGGGCGGCGCTGTCCGAGGAGCAGGTGGTCCAGGCCTTGGAGGCGGGCCTGGCCTTCCGCATGGCGTCGCTCGACGTGCCCGCCGACGAGGCGGGCGGGGGGCTGGCCGAACAGGCCGCGTCCGAGAGCCTCGACCTCGAACGGGTGGAGCACCGCCACCTGCTGCACCCGCTGATGAGCAGGCTGCCCGCCCGCCAGCGGCGGATCCTCGAGTTGCGCTTCGAGCAGGACCTGACCCAGCGGGAGATCGCCGCCGTCCTCGGCATGTCCCAGATGCACGTCTCGCGGCTGTTGTCCCGGAGTTTGGCCCAATTGCGGAGCTGGACGGCCGAGTAACCCGGCATCGTCGCACGACAGGTGCAGGAAAGCTGTCGAAGGCCGTCGTACCTGTTTTGTTGTGCGCCGCCTCTCCGTCGTTCTCTTCGTCACCGCCCTGCTGGCCGGCCTGCTGGGGACCCTTCCCGGCGCGGCGGCCGACGACCCGCCCTCTCGGGTCCGAGCGGGGGTGGGCACGGCCGACGCCACCTGGCACGTCGGCGCGGGCGCGGGCCAGTACGCCACCGATCGGGACGCGGCGGGCGAGGCCCAGGGGGGCGGCTTCGACCCCAACCTGCACTCGACCAAGAGCGAGCCGAGCTGGGGCGTGCAGTCCCGCCTCAGCATCCGGGCCCTGGTGGTGGAGGGCAACAACGGCGAGCGGGTGGCATTGGTCAAGACCGACAACTACCTGGCCCAGGACATGCTCCAGCGCCGGGTGGAGCAGCTCCTCGACCCGGCACTCGGGATCACCCGCCACAACATCGTCTGGTCGGCCAGCCACAACCACTCGTCGCCCTACGACCTGACCCTCGCCGCGGGCGTGTGGATCTTCGAGGACGCCTTCAACCTGCGCATGTTCGAGTACGAGGCCCGGCAGGCGGCGGCGGCCATCACCCAGGCGGCCACCTCGCTGGTGCCGGTGCGCATGGGTGCCACCAAGGTCGAGCACACCATCTTCAAGGCCAACGTGGTGGGGCCGCAGCTCGCCGACGACGGCACGCCCTCGGGCTACCCCAAGGACTTCGGCGACACCGACCTGTCCATCCTGCGCTTCGACGACGTGTCCAACCCGGCCGCGCCCAAGCCCCTGGCCACGTGGGTCAACTGGGGCCAACACCCCGAATCGCTCGACGGCTACAACCTCATCACCGCCGACTACCTGAGCGCCCTCCAGCGCAACGTGGACCGGGCCACCGGCTCCACCATGCTGTTCAGCCAGGGCGACGTGGGCTCGGCCGAAGGCCCCTACGGCGGACGGGCCGGGCGCCAGCAGCTCCCCGACGGGGTGTGGCGGGAGTGGGCCCACATGGGTTTCGCCCAAATGGAGCGGGGGGCGTACTACCTGTCCCAGGACGTGCTCAAGGCCTGGCGCCAGATCGGCGACGGCGACCCCTCGGTGGCCATGCCCTTCTCCACCGACTTCCCGGTGCGGGTGGCCGAGAACTGGGTCCCGGGGCCTGTCTCCCACCCGTACCCGAGCGTCACCAACTGCCGCAGCGAGTCGACCCTGCGGGGCAACCTCGGCGGGCCCGGCGCCCCCGACTGCACCCGCAGCGGCAAGGTCCTGCCGGACGCGGGGATCTACGAGGCGATCAAGTCGGCGGGCCTGCCCGTGCCCGAGCACTACGACGTGCCCTCCTTCATGAGCGTGGAGGAGAACGTCCGCATCCACCTCCAGGCCGTGCGTCTGGGCGACGTGCTGCTGGCCTCGTGCTCGTGCGAGGCCCAGGTCGACCTCATCCGCAACCTCAAGAGCCGGACCGACGGGACCACCGGCAACATCGAGGACGGCTATCCGTGGGACGAGCGGTGCGCGCCGGTCGAGGACCAGTACGCCTGCGACAACCTGATCAACGGGGACGGCCCGCTGATGGTCACCACGGCCAAGTTCGAACGCATGAAGGCCCAGATCCACAACGACGCGGCGGGCTGGGACGCCCCCGACAACGCCCCCTACGCCAACGCCGAGCCCGCCGACCCGGCCAAGATCAAGGGCAACTTCACCAAGCAGGAGCTCCAGGACGTGTGCGTCTCGTGCGCGGGCTACAAGCTGCCCATCGGCCTGGGCCACACCGGCGACTACGACGGCTACACGGTGAGCTACCGGGAGTACATGGCCCGCGACGCCTACCGCACCGCGCTGACGTCGTACGGCGCCCACACGGCCGACTACATGGTCACCCGGCTGGTGAAGATGGCCGCCGCCCTGCAGGACGGGCCCGCGGTGCAGCCCGAGGCCAACGACGTGATGGCCAAGGCCGACGAGGCCAGGGCCCAGGCCACCGCGCTGGCGTTGGGGCAGGCGTCGTCGGCCGCCTACGAGGGCTGGCTGGCCTCCCTGCCCGACGACGTGGGCCCCGCGGGCGTGGTGGCCGAGCCCGCCGACATCAAGCGGTTCGACGCCGCCACCTTCAGTTGGGTGGGCGGGTCGAACGCCGTCGACAACCCGCACGTGGCGGTCGAGCAGCGCCAGGCCGACGGCACGTGGGCCCCGTTCGCCGACCAGTCGGGCGAGGTGCAGACGTTCCTGGCCCTGCCCAAGGGCGTGACCTCGGTGGCCGACGCCCGCACCGGCGCGCAGCAGTGGAGGTGGACGGCCAACTTCGAGGCCTTCGACCCCTTCCCCACCGGCGCGGCCAGGCAGGTGCCCGATGGGACGTACCGGTTCGTGGTGGGCGGCTTGATCCGCACGGGCGGGGCGGTGGCCCCGTATCACTTGGCGTCGCAGCCATTCACGGTCTCGCCGTGGGACGGGGTCCGGGTGCAGGACGTGGCCCCGCTGGCCGACGGCCGGGTGTCGGTCGAGATCGGGCCGATCGTGTACCCCCGGACGTATGCGTCCACCGCCGCGGCCCGGTTCGTGAAGGACCAGGCGGGCGCCCAGGTGTGCAAGACCTGCGCGTTCCGGCCGTGGGCGTCGACGGGGACGCCGGCCTCGGTGCAGGTCACGGTGGTGCGCCCCGACACCGGCGAGGCGCTGCGGACGCTCGACGCCGCCCTCGACCCGGCCACCGGGCGGTGGGTGACCGACGGCGTCGTCTACACCGACGAGGCCATCGCCGTGCTGCCCGGAGCGGTGCGCGACGGCTTCGGCGAGACCAACGCCGTCGGCCAGGCCGGCATGTTCGGCACGGCCGAGCGGCCCGCGGCTCCGGCGTCGGGCGGCGACCCGAGCCCGTCCGCCCCGCAGATGGGCCCAGGCGGCTCGTCGCCCGAGCACTCGCCCTGGTGGCGGCCGGTCAACAGCCTGTCGGCCGGGCTCAGTGGGCTGCTGGTGCTGCTGCTGGCCGCCGCCCTGCTGGCCGGGGTCGGGGCGGGCGCTCGGAGGCCCGCCCGCCGGGGGTGACCCCACTCGTCCATCGGTCTCTTCAGACCCGGCCCGCCTTGGTCACGGTCGACGCGGTGGCCAGGGCGCCGGTGGTGGCGGTGAAGGCGGTCACCACGAAGGCGCTGATGGCGCTGGCCCCGCCCCACGAGGGGTTGGCGTAGACGGTGGAGTAGTAGGTGCCTGCGAAGGCCCCCGCCCCGGTGGCCACGGTCATCCACCGCACCGCCTTGGTGGTGGTCTCCAGCCGGTCGGCGATGAACATCAAGCCGATGGCCAGCATGACGAAGCCGATAGGCCAGAGGTAGCCCGCGTACCAAGCCTGGACCGACACCTGCTCCCTCACCGTCAAGGCGTTGTCGGCGGTGGGGATGATGGCGAACCCGGCGTAGGTGCCGTTCGAGAGCTTGTCGGTCCAGGTCGGGTCGACGCACGCGGTCAGGGTGGTGATCCCGCCCTGGACCTCGCCCCAGACGGCGACCGCGTCGGCGGGGATGACCGAGCCGCCACCCTCGCTGACCAGACTGGACGACGACGCCTTGAAGGCGCGCCGGTCCAACGGCGCGCCCTTCCCCGAGGCCCACGAGGTGGAGTGCCTGCCCACGTTGCGCTGGAAGCCGATCTCCGGCGTGAGGGTGGCGTTGCTGGGCGGCAGGCCCAGGGTGGCGGCAGGCAGGTCGGCGGGCGGGCGCTCGGTGCTGTCGCAGTAGGTGTCGCGGTGCCCGTCGAAGTACCACTTGGCCGTCATCCCGCCCGCCGACCAGACCAGGACCAGGAGCAAAAAGGCGATCATCGACGTCTTCGTGGGGAGCCACCGCTCGCGCCAGGCCCCACGCGCCGGTGCCGTAGGTGTGCTGGTAGCCGCCATGTCCGCCCCTCTCGCCAGGGGCCACGGTACCGGTCGACACCTCCGGCGTGTCGGAATCGGTTCGGTGCCGGGCGGGAAACCCGCGACCATGGGGGCATGCTCCAGGTGCGGGACCTCAGCGTGGAGGTGGGCGGTCGGCTGACGCTGGCCGACGCCACCTTCGCCGTGCGCGCCGGGGACAAGGTCGGCCTGGTGGGCCGCAACGGGGCGGGCAAGACCTCGCTCCTCAAGGTCCTGGGGGGCGAGAGCCAGCCCGCGGGCGGCACCGCGCTGCGCCAGGGCGCCCTCGGCTACCTGCCCCAGGACCCCCGCCCCCAGGGCTCCGGCGTGGAGGCCACCGCCCTCTCGCACATCCTCTCGGGCCGGGGCTTCGACGAGGCCGTGCAGCGGCTGGAGAAACTGCGCCTCACGGTCGACGAGGACCCCAGCGAGCGCAACGTGGGCCGCTTCACCCGGGCCGAGGACTCCTTCCGCAGCGCGGGCGGCTATTCGGCCGAGGCCGAGGTGCGCCGCATCTGCGCCGGTCTCGGGCTGACCCCGGACCGGGTCGACCTGCCGCTAGTCGTGTTGTCAGGCGGCGAGCGCAGGCGGGTGGAGCTGGCCCGCATCCTGTTCGCGGGCAGCGACCTGCTCATGCTGGACGAGCCCACCAACCACCTGGACGTGGACGCCAAGTCCTGGCTCATGGGCTTCCTCCGCTCCTACCGGGGCGCCCTGCTGGTGGTGAGCCACGACATCGAGCTGCTCGACGAGGCCATCACCCGCGTCCTGCACCTCGACGAGGGGACCATGGTCGAGTACAAGGGCACGTACTCCCAGTACCGGGCGGCTCGCAAGCGAGACGAGGAGCGCCAGGCCAAGGTGGCCGCCCGCCAGGCGTCCGAGATCAAGCGCCTCTCCACGCTGGCCGACAGCCTGCGTCACTCCACCGAGAAGATGGCCCGCAAGGCCCAGACCCTCGACTCCCGGGTCGGCCGCATGCGGGCCGAGGCCATCACCGGTCCCACCAAGGAGCGCCGCTACAACATGCGGTTCCCCGAGCCGCCCCATGCGGGCCGGGTGGTGCTCGAGGTCGAGGGCCTCACCAAGTCGTACGGCGGCCCGCCCGTCTTCGAAGACGTGGACTTCGCGGTCGAGCGGGGCGAGCGCATGCTCATCATGGGCCTCAACGGGGCGGGCAAGACGTCGCTGCTGCGCATCCTGGCCGAGCAGACGACGGGCGACCGGGGCGACGTGCGCTTCGGGCACGGCGTGTCGACCGGCTACTACGCCCAGGAGCACGAGGGAATCAGGGCGGGCACCGACGTGCTCACCCACTTGCGGGAGATGAGCGAGTTCGGGGCCACCGAGCAGAGCCTGCGCAACCTGCTGGGCATGATGGGCCTGTCGGGGGAGATCGCCTTCCAGGACGCGTCGACGCTGTCGGGCGGGGAGAAGACCAAGCTGTCGCTGGCCCAGCTCGTGGCCGGCCGGCACAACCTGCTGCTGCTCGACGAGCCGACCAACAACCTGGACCCGCCGTCGCGCGATGCGGTGGCCGAGGCCCTGGGCAGTTGGCCGGGGGCCATGGTGATCGTGAGCCACGACACCGGGTTCGTGGAGTCGCTCGGGCCCGAGCGGGTGCTGCTGCTGCCCGACGGCACGCTCGACTACTGGTCGGACGACCTGCTCGAACTCGTCTCCCTCGCCTAACCCCAAACCTCAGATCGGAATCCGGCCAGAAATGGCCGGATTCCATCTCAGCGTTTCGAGTGTGCGGCGTCGGCGTCGGTGTCAGCCTCAGCGTTGGCGTCGTCGTCGTCCCGACGGCTCAAGACGGTCTGGCCGTCGTCCACTACGTGCCGGGTGCCGGGGGCCACGGGCATGCCTTCGCCCACCTCGGGGTCCCAGGCCCGGGCCAGCAGCTTGCCGTGCCACCGCTCGCCCATGGCCCCGCCCAGCAGCGAGCCCACGAACATGGTGGCCAGCGAGCCGATGCCCGCCACCGTGCCGATGTCCCGCCACTCGCTCCAGCTCGTGGGCACGCCCACGTTGCGCAGGTTGCGCACGATGGTGTCGCCGTCGGTGAACTGGTTGGCGAGGGCGGCCACGCCCACGGCCAGCACGATGCCCATGAAGAACACCAGCAGGCCGTTCATGGCGCCGCTGCGCCGGGCCATGCGGCCGGCCACGTAGCCGCCGTACAGGTAGCTCAGGAGCAGCACGCAGGCCAGGGCGATCCCGCCGCCCACGCCCATGCGCCGCCACTCGTTGGTGGACAGGTTGGTGTCCATCCCGACCGCTTTGATGACGGCGGCGGCGACGGCGAGGAGCACGGCGAAGGCCCCGTAGGCCACCAGTGTCCCGGCCAGCACACTGCCCAGCGAGATGCGCCCGTAGCCCGCATCGGCCGCCAGCGCCGTCCTGTCCCCCCGGCTCTCAACCACAGTCGTGTCTCGTGCCATGGCGCGGGTGTTCCCTGCGCCTACCCGGTGGAAACCGCCCGCTCGGCGGCCCGCAGATGGTGCACGCCCTCGTGCACGGCGTGCTTGGCCAGGTCGAGCGCGGTGACCGACTCGTCCTCGTGCAGCCTGCCCCGCCGCTCCCAGTCCTTGCCCTGCACGCGCTCGATGACGGCGGCCGCCCGCTCGGCCGCGGCGGCCAGTCGGCCGAGCACCTCGTCGACCCCGCCTGCCCGCTCGGGGCGCTCCGGCGCCAACGCCACCAGGGGCTGCTCCTCGATCGAGACCAGCCGCAGGGCCTCGGCCGCGGCGTCGAGGCTGCTGGCGGCGTGGGCGGCATGGTCGAGGGCCGACCAGCCGTCGGGACCAGGCCGGCGCACCACCTCGGCCCCGTCCTCGTCGTCCGGCCGGACGAGCACGGCCCGGTAGCGGCGGGGGTAGGAGCGCACGGCCACGGCCGCGTCGGCCGGGGTCACGCTGTCGTCTCGGAAGCCGCACGCCGGGCACTGCACACCCGAGGTCTACCCGAATAGCGTCGCCGCGCATGGCGACCCTGATCGGCCCCGGCGTCCACCAGATCGACACGTTGCTGGGGGGCTGGGACCAGGTCACTGCGGGGTACCTCATCGAGGGCCCCGAGCCGGTGCTGGTCGAGACGGGCAGCCAGTCGTCGGTGCCCACCCTGCTGGCCGCTCTGGCCGACCTGGGCCTCGGCCCTGCCGACCTGGCCGGCGTGGCAGTCACCCACATCCACCTCGACCACGCGGGCGGCGTGGGCGACGTGGCCCGGGCCTTCCCCAACGCCACCGTCTACGTCCATGAGAAGGGCGCCCGCCACCTGGCTGAGCCCGCCCGCCTGGTCGACTCGGCGGCGCGGGTCTACGGCGAGCTGCTCGACAAGCTCTACGGCCGTCTCGACCCCACGCCCCCCGAGCGCCTCCATGTGCTCGACGACGGCGAGGAGGTGCGCATCGGTCCCGGCCGAGTCCTCACCACCGTCGACTCGCCCGGCCACGCCAAGCACCACCTGGGCCTGCACGACTCGGAGAGCGGCATCCTCTTCGTGGGCGACGCGGTGGGTGTGCGCCTGCCCGATGCGGGCGTGCTGCGGCCGTCGACCCCGCCCCCCGACTTCGACCTCGACCAGGCCCTTCACTCCTTGCAGAAGTTCGCGGCGCGCAGGCCCGTCGGCGTGGCCCTGGCCCACTACGGCCTGGTGCCCAACCCCGACACCGTGCTCGACGAGGCGGCGGACACGCTGCGGCGCTGGGCGGCCGTGGCCGAGCAGGCCTGGCGGGAGGACCGCGACATCGCCGCCGCGCTGGAGGAGGCGTTCGCCGGGGACCTGGTCGACGTGGCCTCCGAGCACCGGGACAAGCTGGAGACGCTCAACGGCGTGCACTCCAACGCGGCCGGGTTCCGGCGCTGGCTCGACACCCGGCCGGCCGCTCAGGGTCCTGGGCAACCGGCATGATCGAGGCCGTTGTCTTCGACTGGGGCGGGACGCTGTCGGTGTGGGCCGAGGTGGACATGGAGGACATGTGGCGGCTGGCCGCCCGCCACCTGGCCCCGGCCCGGGAGGACGAGCTGACCGAGCGGCTGGTGGCGGTGGAGGCGGCCAGCTTCGCCCGCATCTCGGTCGACCAGCGGGCCACCACGCTGTCCTCGCTGCTGGCCTTGGCCTCGGCCGAGTCGGGCCTCGACGTGACCGAGGCGGTGCTGGAGGAGGCGGCCCTGCGCCACCTCGACTCGTGGACCCCGCACGTGGTGCACGAGCCCGAAGCGGCCGATGTGCTGGGCCAGTTGCGGGACCGGGGACTGCGGCTCGGCCTGTTGTCGAACACCCACTGGCCGCCCGCCTTCCACGAGCACTTCCTTGAGCGCGACGGGCTGGCCGAGCTTCTCGACCTGCGCTGCTACACGTCGGAGATGACGTACACCAAGCCCCACCCGACGGCGTTCGCCCAGGTGCTGGACGGCCTCGGCGTGTCGGAC
>DASYMT010000557.1:0-4894 GCA_036008925.1 Acidimicrobiales bacterium
CAGCCCGCATCCCCGTCGTGCGGGTGGTGGCCGGCCTGGTCGGCGCCCTGAAGCTGGCCGTGAGCCGGGGCATGCTGGGCCGAGGCTCGGCCGCCAGCCCCGAGGCCAAGGCCTCCGTGCGCCGCCTGAACCGCCGCTTCCTCATCGTCCTGGCCGGCTTGGAGGCAGGCGCCTACCTGCTGGGCCGGTCCTTCGGCGACCTGCCGAGCAGCAGCAACGGCTGGGTGGCCGCCACCTTCACCGTCGTGCCCTGGGCCGTCACCCTGGGCGTGCTCCGCCTCTGCACCCCCCGAACCCTGTGGCGCTACCACGGGGCCGAGCACAAGGCGGTATCGGCCTACGAGGCAGGCGTCGACCTCACCGACACGGGCGCGGTCCTCCAGGCCGACCGGGTCCACAACCGCTGCGGCACCAACCTCGTGTTCCTCATGCTCGTGCTGGGCCTCTTGACCCAGGGCGCGGTGACCGGCCTGTGGCAGGCCCCGCTGTTCCTGGCCATGCTCGGCCTGTCCGCAGAGGTGGTCGGCCTGGCCGCCACCCGCCCCGGCAATCTTTTGAGCCGGGCCCTCCTGGTGGGGGGCAAGGCCCTCCAGCGCTGGGTCACCACGGCCGAGCCCACCCGGGCCGAGCAGGCCGTGGGCTGCCACGCCCTGCTCGCCTGCCTGGACGAGCACGCCCGCATCGTCGGCCGGGAAGAGGGCATATCGCCCGAACCCGCCGCGGTTGCCGCTTAGCGTCAAGTCGGCACCCCCGGCGACCGAAAGCACAGTGTGCGGTTTCGGCGCGTCGATCCCTTGGTGTGGTTCTACCTGTGCATCACCTTGCCCGGGCTGGCCCTCCTCGTGCGCATCGCGCAGTCCGTCCAACTGACCGACGTTCCAGAGGCGCTCTCCTCGCCCGTGCTGTGGGCCTTCGCCATCTTCTTGTTCCCATCCGAGCTGTGGCCTGTGCAGGTGCCGCTGTCGGAGGGCACCGAGGAGATGAAGACCTCCAGCGCCTTCGGCTACGCCATCCTGCTGACCAGCGGGGCCCGGGCCGCCATCGGCGCCATGGTGGTGGCCGCCCTGCTGGCGGGCCTCGTGCGGCGCAAGGGCGTCTGGCGCACCGCGTTCGACATGGCCGTCTACACCGGCGGGGTCTGCGCCGCGGCCGTGGTGTTCGCCCGAGGTGCGGGCATCCCACTGGCCAACCTCGACTCGGCCGTGAACGTGGCCGTCAACGTGAAGACCCTCGCCCCCATCCTGGCCGGAGCGGGCGTGCTCTTCGTGATCGTGCACGTGGCCAGCGCGGTGGCGTCGGCCATGTGGAAGGGCCTGTCGCCCGCCGCCCACCTGACCCGCGACTTCAGCTTCCAGGCCAGCACGGCCGGCGTGCTGATGGCGCTGTCGCCCATGGCGGTGGTGGCGGCCAACCAGTCGCTCATCGTCGTGCCCCTGATGGGCCTGCCCCTCTACTCCGTCTACAAGAGCGCCCGCAGCTCGCTCGGCCGTGAGCGCGACGCCCTCCACGACACGCTGACCGGACTCCCCAACCGGACGCTGTTCCGCGACCGGGTGGACCAGGGCACCGCGGCCAGCCGCCGCAACGGCGGGACCCTGGCCGTCATGCTCATCGACCTCGACGGGTTCAAAGAGGTCAACGACACCCTCGGCCACCACATGGGCGACGTCCTGCTCCAGCAGGTCGCCATCCGGCTGGAGCGCTTCCTCCGCGGCTGCGACACCGTCTCGCGCCTGGGCGGCGACGAGTTCGCCGTCTACCTGCCCGACATCCCCAACATCGAGGCCGCCCGCGAGTCGGCCCGCCGCCTGCTCACCGCCCTACAGGAGCCGTTCCACCTGGAAGGCATCAGCCTGGGCGTCCAGGCCAGCGTGGGCATCGCCGGGTTCCCCGAGCACGGCCTCGACACCGAGACGCTGCTCCAGCGGGCCGACACCGCCATGTACGAGGCCAAGCGCCTCAAGACGGGCGTCGAGGTCTACCTCCAGGGCCGGGACCGGGCCAGCCGCCGCAAGCTGGCGCTGACCGGCGAGCTGCGCGGTGCGGTGGAGGCCAACCAACTCCTGCTCCACTACCAGCCCAAGGCCCGCCTGAGCGACGGCGCGGTGGTGAGCGTCGAGGCCCTCGTGCGCTGGAACCACCCGTGGTACGGCATGGTCGCCCCCACCGAGTTCATCCCCCTGGCCGAGCGCACGGGCGTGATGCGCCCGCTGACCATCAACGTGCTCGACCAGGCCCTGCGCCAGATTCGGGAGTGGTCGCGGCTCCAGCTCGAGCTGTCGGTGGCGGTCAACATCTCCACCCAGAACTTCCACGATCTGCTGCTGCCCGACGAGATCGCCCAGCTCCTGGCCCGCCACGGCGTGCCCGCCCGCCTGCTGGAGATCGAGATCACCGAGAGCATGCTGATCGCCGACCCCCTGCGGGCCATGGACATCATGGGCCGCCTGTCGGACATGGGCATCCGGCTGGTGATCGACGACTTCGGCACCGGCTACTCGTCGCTGGCCTATCTGAAGCGCCTGCCGGTCAACGGCCTCAAGATCGACAAGTCGTTCGTGCAGCACCTGACCACCGACGAGAACGACGCGGTGATCGTGCGCTCGACCATCGACCTGGCCCGGAACCTGGGCCTGGACGTGGTGGCCGAGGGCGTGGAGACCAAGGAGGCCTGGGACGCGCTGCACAAGCTCGGCTGCCACCTGGCCCAGGGCTACTACCTCAGCCCGCCCCTGGCCGCCGACGAGTTCCTCCAGTGGTGGCGCTCGTGGACCTCGCGGGGCGAGCGGCTGGCGCCCGGCCAGCAGGCCGTGCTCGGCCAGCCGCAGCCGACTCAGCAGTTGACGCAATTGGCGCAGCCGCAGCACATCGCCCACTTGCAGCAGGCCGCGGCCCCGCAGGGCATGGTCCCGCAGGCACCGCACGCCGCGGTCGAGCAGCCGCTACCGCAGTAGCTCGACCCGGAACCCGAGGTTGCGGATGGAGGTCACCACCTCGCCGCGATGCTCGGGGTCGCGGGTCTCCAGGGTGAGCAGCACCTCGACCTCGTCGACCCGCAGGTTCACCCCGGAGCGGTGGTGCTCCACGTCGAGCACGTTCAGCCCCATCTTGGCCACCGCCTCGGTGACCGCGGCGAGCGCGCCGGGCTGGTCGCCCAGGATGATGCGCAGCCGCAGGTAGCGCCCCGCGGCCGACAGGCCGTGGTCGATGAGCTTGATCAGCAGCAGGGGGTCGACATTGCCGCCCGACAAGACGGCGACGGCCGGCCCTGTCCCCGGGACCTTGCCGTTGAGCAGGGCGGCCAGGGCCACCGCCCCGGCGGGCTCGACCACCGCCTTGGCCCGCTCCAGCAGGAGGAGCAGGGCCTGGCTGATCTGCTCCTCGTCGACGGTGACGATGTCGTCCACAAAGGCCCGCACGTGGGCGAGGGTGAGTTCGGACACCGACTTCACCGCGATGCCGTCGGCCATGGTGGCCACCCGGTCGAGGGTGACGGGCCGGTTCGCCTCCATGGCGGCCAGCATGGGGGTGGCGCCCGCGGCCTCGACGCCGATCACCCGGCAGCCCCGGCGGGTGTGGGCCAGCGCGGTGGCCACGCCCGAGATGAGGCCGCCCCCGCCCACGGGGACGACGACCACCTCGGCCTCGGGTGCCTCGCTCGCCAGTTCGAGCCCGACCGTGCCCTGGCCCGCGATGATCAGCGGGTCGTCGAAGGGGGGGACGAACACGGCCCCCGCCTCCTGCGCGTAGGTAATGGCGGCGGCGATGCAGTCGTCGACCACGTCCCCCACGAGGCGGACGGCGGCGCCGTAGCCCCGGGTGGCCTCGACCTTGGGGAGGGGGGCGTTGGCGGGCATGAAGATGGTGGAGCGCAGGCCGGTGAGGGTGGCGGCCAAGGCCACGCCCTGGGCGTGGTTGCCCGCCGAGGCTGCCACCACCTCGCCGCCCGGGGGCAGGCGGGAGATGCGGTTGTAGGCCCCGCGGATCTTGTAGGAGCCGGTGCGCTGGTGGTGCTCGGGCTTGAGGAGGACGGACCGCCCGGCCAGGCGGGAGAGGTTGTCGGAGCGGCCGACCGGCGTGGGCCGCAGGACGTCGGCGACGCGGGTGCGCGCCTCTTCGATGTCCTGGAGGCTGATCACGAACCGAGGCTAGGCGCGTGGTCCGCCCCGGTCCCGCGACGCGCTCCTGACCGGATGCTGCCCGGATTCTGGCCGCCTCGGGTTCTCAGAATGTGAGATGAGAAGGGAGGATCAGGCCGAACCGGCACGAATCCCTCAGGGAGTACGCCTCGGCGAGCTTGGAGGGGACGCGTGCGAATTCGATTCCGCAGTCTGGCGGCCGCGGGCCTGGTGCTGGCGGCAGCAGCCATGCCCGTGCTGCCGGGGGCCAAGGCCGACGAGGGCGGGCTGAGCAGCCCCAACGTCAGCCATGTGGCCAACCTGAAGTACCCGGTCAAGGACTACCAGCCCAGCTTCTTCCCCGAGGACCTGGCCGACACCGGCATCGACATCGGCCACGCCCAGGCAGGCACCGACATGGAGACCACCACCCTCACGGTCGACGGCCAGCCCCGGGACTTCGTGGTGGGCGGCACCTACGAGAACGGCCTCCAACTGGTCGACGTGACCGACCCCGTCCACCCGGTCCTGGCCCAGAGCTACGACTGCCAGGTGGCCCAGGGCGACGTGCAGGTCTTCACCCGTGACGGCCACACCTACGCCCTCTACGCGGCCGACGACATCAGCGGCTCCACCGACCGCAACAGCACGTGCTTCCTCGACGTGGGCTTCCCGGGCGGGCGCAACGGCTACGGCACCTTCATCATGGACATCACCAACCCCTACGTCACCGAGGGCCCCGACCGGGTCCGGGCCGTGGGCTTCGCCACCTGGCG
>DASYMT010000558.1:0-3625 GCA_036008925.1 Acidimicrobiales bacterium
CAGCTCCTCCTCGGAGACGAACGGCCCCTCCTTCAGGCCCTTGCCCGGCAGGATCCAGTTGGCCAGCCCGATGAGGCCGCTGGCCAGCAGGCGCACGGGTGGGAAGCTGGCGATGCCAGCCACGAACGGCGCCGACAGCAGGGCGGCCCGCTCGGTGTGCTGGATGGCCCACGTCTTGGGCGCGGCCTCGGCCACCACGAAGATGAAGGCCACCTCGATGATGAGGCCGATGACGACGCCCGCGGCCCCGAAACGGCGCTCGGTGACGATGCCGAGCAGCGTGCCCGCGGCCAGATGGCACAGCAATACGAGCAGGAGGATGGGGTTGAGGTAGCGCTCCGGATGGTCGGCCAGGCGCACCAGCAGGCCTGCGCCCCGGCGCCCCTCCTCGGCCAGGGTGATGGCCTTGATCCGGTTGATGCGGGTCAGGCTGGTCTCGGCCAAGGCGAAGAAGCCCGCGGTCATGACCAGGGCGACGATGCCGGCCACGATGCCCCAGTCGCTGCTGGTCACGACGGGGCCTGCGGCGGGGTCGCGGCGCTCGACGGGGCCGACGGGCTCGCCGGGGCTTGCGACGGACCGGGGACCGCGGGGCTCGACGGGGCGGCCCCGCCCGGGGCGTTGAACTGGGCCAGCAGCGCCAGCTCCCGCTTCTCCATGGCCGCCGCCTCCTCGTCGTCCACGTGGTCCATGCCCATCAGGTGCAAGATGCCGTGCACCACCAGGAGGGCCAGCTCGTCGTCGAAGGTCGCGGCCCGGTCGTCGTGGATGCCGTCGGCCACGTTGCGGGCGGCCACGGCCGGGCAGATGACGATGTCGCCGAGCAGCGTGGGCATGTCGCTCGGCTCGTTGGGCATGTCGCCGGGCCCGGTGCCGCCCGAGTCGGGCGAGCGGCCGCCCTCGACCGGCTCCTCGTCGATGGGGAACGACAGCACGTCCGTCGGCCCGTCCTTGCCCGCGAAGCGCTTGTTGAGGTCGGACATGGACTGCTCGTCGATGAACAGGATCGACAGCTCGGCGTCGCCCCGCACGCCCTCGGCCTTGAGCACGGCCTCGGCCAGGTTGATGAGGCGCAGCGTGTCGACCGGGTGGACCGACTGCTCGTCTGCCGCGAAGACCTCGACACTCACGGCTGAGCCCTCCCGGGTCTCGAGAAGGGGGATCGTGGCGGCTTCACGGCTTCATGCCCGCGGCGTGGGCCTTCTCATAGGCGTTGACGATCTGCTGCACGATCTTGTGGCGCACCACGTCCCCCGCTCCCAGGCGCACGAAGGCCAGTCCGTCGATGCCGTGCAGCACCTGCTCCAGGTTGATGAGGCCGGACTTGTCGCCCGCCAGGTCGATCTGGGTCACGTCCCCGGTGACCACCGCCTTGGAGCCGAACCCGATGCGGGTCAGGAACATCTTCATCTGCTCGGGCGTGGCGTTCTGGGCCTCGTCCAGGATGATGAAGCTGGCGTTGAGCGTGCGACCCCGCATGAACGCCAACGGCGCCACCTCGATGCGCTGGTTCTCGATCAGCCGCTGGGCGCCCTCGGGGGTGAGCATCTCGTACAGGGCGTCGTAGAGGGGCCGGAGGTAGGGGTCGATCTTGGCCATGATGTCGCCGGGCAGGAAGCCCAGCCGCACCCCCGCCTCCACCGCGGGCCGGGTGAGGATGATGCGCTCGACCTGTTTGGCCTGGAGGGCCTGCACGGCCAGGGCCACGGCCAGGTACGACTTGCCGGTGCCCGCCGGGCCGATCCCGAAGGTGATGACGTTCTCCTGGATGGCGTCGGTGTAGCGCTTCTGCCCGCTGGTCTTGGGCCGGACGCTGCGGCCCCGGGCGCTGCGCAGCACCTCGGCGGTGAGCACCTCGGAGGGGCGCTCGTCAGCTTGGACCATCTCGATGCTCCGTCCGATGTTGGCCACGTCGAGGGTCTGACCCTGCTCCAGCAACAGGCGCAGCTCCTCGAACAGGCGGGCGGCCCGAGCGGCGTCGTCGCCCCCGACGTTGATCTCGTTCCCGCGCACGTGGATGGACGTGCCGGGGAAGGCCGCCTCGACAAGACGCAGCAGTTCGTCTCGCTGGCCGAGCAAGGCGGCCATGAGGTGGTTGGGGACGGAGACGGTGACCTGGGTCGACACGGGGCGTTCGGCTGGAGACTGTAGGTCAGCCAGAGGGCCACTCCATGCGACGCCCGCCCACGAGGTGCATGTGCAGGTGCCCGATGGAGTTCTGGGCGTCCTCGCCCACGTTGAACACGAGGCGGTAGCCGCTCTCGTCGACGCCCTCTTTGCGGGCCACCTCCTGGGCCGCCTGGAAGAGGGCGGCCAGCAGGCCCCCGTCGTCGGGCGAGAGCGTGTGGGCGTTGTCGACGTGCCGGCGCGGGATGACGAGCACGTGGGTCGGGGCCGCGGGGTTGATGTCGCGAAAGGCATAGGCCTCGTCGGTGGACAGCACCTCTTGGGACGGCACCTCGCCCGCCAGGATGCGGCAGAACAGGCAGTCGCTCGCGCTCACGGCGGGCACGCTACCCCGCCTGCTGCCGGGGAAGGCTCTCACCTGTCTCTCACCCTTTGCCGGTACGGTCGGCCTCGTGCGCGTGCTCGTGGTCGAGGACGAGACCAAGATGGCGGCGCTGGTCAAGCGGGGCCTGGAGCGCGAGGGCTACGCGGTCGATGTGGCGGGCGACGGCGACACCGCCCTGTGGGCCGCCCGCGAGCACGACTACGACGCCATCGTGCTCGACGCCATGATCCCCGGGCCCGACGGCTTCGAGGTGTGCAGGCGGCTGCGGGGTGAGGGGCGGTGGGCGCCGGTCATGATGCTGACGGCCCGCGACGCCGTGCGCGACCGGGTGGCCGGGCTCGATGCCGGGGCCGACGACTACCTCACCAAGCCCTTCGCCTTCGCCGAGCTGTTCGCCCGGCTGCGGGCCATCACCCGGCGGGACCCGGGCGAGCGGCCCGTCGTGCTGGAGGTGGGCGACCTGGTACTCGACCCGGTGCGCAGGCTGGTGAGCCGCGACGGGCAGGAGATCGCCTTGTCGCCCAAGGAGTTCGCCCTGCTGGAGGAGTTCATGCGCCACGAGGGCGAGGTGCTGTCCCGGTCGCGCATCCTCGAGCACGTGTGGGACTTCGCCTACGACGGCACGTCGAACGTGGTCGACGTCTACGTGCGGTACCTGCGCGAGAAGATCGACAGGCCCTTCGGCCGCCGCAGCATCGAGACCGTGCGGGGCTCGGGCTACCGGCTGCGCGACGACCGGCCGTATGGGAGCCGCTGACCCTACTGTCGGCGTCGTGCCGGTTCTGCCAGGCGATCGTGTCGGGCTGGGCGTCCGAGGCCCGAGGTCGCTGCGGGGCCGGCTCGCCCTGCTGTTCGCCATGGGCTCGGCCGTGCTCATGCTGGCGTCAGCCGGGTCGCTCTACGTGGTGCTCGACCACCAGTTGCAGGCGGCCATCGACCAGGGCCTGCGCCAGCGGGTGGCCGACATCGCGGCCGACATGCGGACTGGCCCTATCGCGGTGCGGGCCGAGGAGCTGTTCGCCCAAGTGGTGGCGCCGGACGGCAGGGTCCTGGCCGCGTCCCGGGGCATCGCCGAGGACGCGCCCGTGCTGCGGCCCGACGAGGTGCAGCGGG
>DASYMT010000559.1:0-14577 GCA_036008925.1 Acidimicrobiales bacterium
CCCGACCTCGACCGCACCGACTACTTACTCATGCTCGGCGCCAACCCGTTCGAGTCCAACGGCAGCCTGGCCACCGCGCCCGACTGGCCGGGGCGGCTGCGGGCCATTCGCGACCGGGGCGGCCGGTTCGTGGTCGTCGACCCCAAGCGGACCAAGACGGCCGAGGAGGCCAGCGAGCACGTGGCCATCCGGCCCGGCACCGACGCCCACCTCCTCATGGGCATGGTGGCCGTGCTGTTCCAAGAGGGCCTGGTCGACCTGGGCCCGGCCGCTGAGTTCACCGCCGGCGTGGATGAGGTCAGGGCGGCGGCCCTCGACTTCCCGCCCGAGGTGGTGGCGCCGGTGTGCGGCGTCGAGGCCGAGACGATCCGCCGTCTGGCCCGGGAGCTGGCCGCCGCGCCCGCCGCCGCCGTGTATGGCCGCATCGGCACCTGCACCCAGGAGTTCGGCACGCTGGCCAGTTGGCTGGTCGACGTGCTCAACACCCTGACCGGCAACCTGGACCGGCCGGGCGGGGCCATGTTCGCCAACCCGGCCGCGGGCGGGCCGACCACCAACGGGACCGCCCGCTTCGGCCGGGGCGTGAAGCTGGGCCGGCGCCACAGCCGGGTGCGGGGCCTGCCCGAGTCGTACGGCGAGTTCCCCGTGTCGTGCCTGGCCGAGGAGATCGACACGCCGGGCGAGGGGCAGGTGCGCGCCCTGTTCACGGTGGCGGGCAACCCGGCGTTGTCGACCCCCAACAGCGAGCGGCTGGCCGCCGGGCTGGCGGGCCTCGACCTGTTGGTGTCGGTCGACATCTACGTGAACGAGACCAGCCGCCACGCCCATGTGGTCTTCCCGGCGCCGAGCCCGCTCACCAAGAGCCACTACGACGTGGCCTTCTACCAGTTCGCCCTGCGCAACGTGGCCAACTACTCGCCGCCCGTCCTGCCCCCGGAGGAAGGCTCGATGGACGAGTGGCGGGTGCTGTGCAAGCTGGCCCTCATCGCCCAGGGCATGGGCGCCGACGCCGACCCCGCCATCGTGGACGACCTGGCCGTGCGGACCATGGCCGAGCACGCGGGCCTCGACGCCGATGCCACCCTGGCCGAGCTGGCGCCGCGGGTCGGCCCCGACCGGATGCTCGACCTCATGCTGCGCCTCGGCCCGTACAAGCTCACCCTCGACGAGGTGGCCGCCCATCCCCACGGCCTCGACCTCGGCCCGCTCGAGCCCCGGCTGCCCGACGTGCTGCGCACCGCGTCCGGCATGGTCGAGCTGGCCCCCGAGCCGCTGCTGGCCGACGTGGCCCGGATGCGCGAGTCGCTCGGCGCGGAGCGGCCGGCCTTCGTGCTGGTTGGGCGCAGGCACCTGCGCTCCAACAACTCGTGGATGCACAACGTGCCCGTGCTGATGAAGGGCAAGCCCCGCTGCACACTCCAGATGCACCCGTCCGACGCCGCCGCGGTGGGCGTGGCCGACGGCGGGTCGGTGCGGGTGGCGTCGCGGGTGGGCGCGGTGACCGCGCCCGTCGAGGTCACCGACGCCCTGCTGCCCGGGGTGGTATCGCTGCCCCACGGCTGGGGCCACGACCTTCCGGGCGTGCGCCTGGGCGTGGCCGCGTCGGCCGAGGGCGGCGGGGTCAACAGCAACGTGCTGGCCGACGACCGGGTGGTCGACCCGCTGTCGGGCAACGCCGTGTTGAACGGCATCCCCGTGACGGTCCAGCCCGCCTGACGGGCTTTGATCCCGCCGTCTGGAGGACAGAGCGCGCCGTTTCGCGGGGCTATGTCCTCCAGACGTGGGTCAGCGGAGGGCGGAGAGGTGGGCGGTCTCGTTGAACGACCGCAGCACCGGGCCTGCGGGGCCGACGCCGAGCCGGGTGATCGAGGCGTTCTCCAGGTGCATGCGGAAGGCCACCGACTGCTCGACCTGTAAGGCCCACGCGGCCGCCGCCTTGATGGGCGACACGTGGCTGACCACCACCACGTCATGCTCGGCCGCCTCGACCAGCAGCTCGCGGCAGGCCCCCGCCACCCGCGCCCCCACGTCGTCGAGCGACTCGCCGCCGGGCGGGGCGAAGGCCGAGTCGGCCCGCCACTGCCGCCACACGTCGGCGGGCACGTCGCCGAACGCCACGCCGTCGAAGTCGCCGTAGTCCAGCTCGATCCAGCGTTCGTCCACCTCGACCTCGCCCAGGCCCAGCAGCGCGGCGGTGTCGAAGGCCCGGGCCAGCGGGCTGGCCACCACCCGGTGGGCGCCAGCCACCGCGGCGGACAGGGCCATGGCCTGGCGCCTGCCCAGGTCGGTGAGGGGCGGGTCGAGACGGCCGACAAGCCTGCCCGCCGCATTCAACGACGTCTGCCCGTGGCGCACCAGGATCAGCACGTCACGCCCCGCCGACCGCGCCGCCGACCGCGCCGCCGACCGTCTCCCGCCGGGCCGCCCGGAACCACAAGAGCGCGCCCAGGCCCGCCGCCTCCTGCACCACCAGCAGCCACACAGGACGCTCCAGCGACGGCAGCGGGGCCCGGCCGAACGACCAGCCGAAGAACGGCCACCAGAACACGGCCGTGCTGCCCCACGCCCCGTCGAGCAGCAGGTGCATGAACGTGCCGATGGGCAGGGCCAGCAGCCGCGGCCGGGCCTGGCCGCCCCGCCTGCTGCCCAGCATCACGCCGAACAGCAAGAGGGCGCTGAACGGCAGCGAGTGCAGCAGCCGGGCCCCGCCAAACAGCCCGTCGACCACATCGGGCAGCAGCGCGCCCGCGGCCACCAAGCGGTAGTCGATGCGGGGGTCGCGGAACACGAGCCACACGCCCAGACAGGCCCCGCCCGCGAACCAGAGGATCAATGGACCAGGATGCGCCCGCACTGGTCGCAGAAGACCAGCGCGTCGGGGCTGGCCCGCCTCACCCGCTCGAGCTCGGTGGCGGGCAGCATGAGGTGACAGCCCGAGCACGACGACCCGGTCAGCCGGGCCGCCCCCACCCCGCCCAGCTTGGAGCGCAGCTTCTCGTAGGTGGCGGCCAGGTCGGCGGGCAGGGCCTCGGCCTCGGCGGCGCGGGCCGCGGCCACCTCCTTGATCTCGTCGTCGACCGCCGCCTCCGCCGCGGCCAGGGCGACCACGACCGCCGCCTCTTGGGCCTCGAGCCCGGCCCGCTCGGCCGTCAGCCGGTCGACCTCGGCGTCGAGCGGCTCGCGCTCCTCCATGACCTCGAGCACGCGGTCCTCCAGGGTCGAGCGCCGGGCCTTGAGGTGCTCGACCTCCTCGGCCATGGCGGTCAGCTCGCGCGACGCCGACACCGTCCCGCCGTAAAGCCGCTTCTCGACTTCGATGATGCGCGACTCGGCGGTGGCGATCTCCGCCTCCATCCCCGCCTGTCGGCCCGCGGCCTCGTCCCGAACGGCCCGGGCGTCGACCAGAGCGGCGTCCACGGCCACGATCCCCGACTGGGCCGCGGCCAGCGCGGCCCGCTCGGGCAGGGTGGCCCGACGGTGCCGAAGCTGGTCGAGCATGGTGTCGCGGTCCTGGACGGCGAGGAGCGTCTCCAGCGCGGTCATGGGCTGCCCCCGGACGTGGTGGTGGTCGTCGGCGGCGGCTTGGTGGTGGGCGTGGTGGTCGGCGGCGGCGCCGACGTGGGCGGCGTGGTCGGCCCGGGCGACGGGCCCGGCGGCGGCTGGCCCGGCACGGTGGACGAGGTGGACGACGAGGTCGTGGTGGTGGGCTTGTGCACCGAGAACTTGTCGTTGATGAACTTGCCCGCGGCGGGCTTGGAGGTGGGCGCCGGGAAGCGCAGGGCGGGCGCCCCCTCCAGGGCGATGGTCATGAACCCGTTCCAGATGCGGGCCGGGTAGCTGCCGCCCGTCACCCGCACGCCGCCCACGTTGCGCATGGGGATGTTGCCCGCGGGCGACCCCATCCAGACGGCGGTGGAGAGCTGCGGGGTGAAGCCCACGAACCAGGCGTTCTCGAAGTTCTGCGACGTGCCCGTCTTGCCCGCCACATCCCGCCCGGCCAGGCGGGCCCGCACGCCGGTCCCCCGCTGCACGACCTGGCGCATGGCGGTGATGGCGGTCCTGGCCACCTGGGGGCTGATGACCTGCTTGCCCTTCTCGCTCCCGTCGATGATGACCTTGCCCCGGCGGTCGACCACCTTCTCCACGAAGCGGGGCGCGTGGTACACGCCGTCGGCCGCGATGGTGGCGTAGGCCGAGGCCATCTCCAGAGGCGTCACCTCTTGGGCACCGAGGGAGATGGACGGATAGGGCAGGAGCCTGCCCTTGGGGATGCCCAGCCGCTCGGCCATGTCGATGACGTGGTCCAGCCCCACCTGCGCGCCGAGCCGCACATAGGCGCAGTTCACCGAGTGCACGGTGGCGTCGGTCAGCGACATGATCCCGCCGCCCTCGCCTTCGAAGTTGCTCGGCTCATAGGGCGCGAAGCCGGGGATCTTCAGCGTGCACGGCGTCGTCCCGTCGATGGTGTCGTTGAGGCTGTAGCCCCGATCGAGCGCGGCGAGCAGCACGAACGGCTTGAACGACGAGCCGGGCTGTCGGCCCGAGCCGCCCCGGCCGGTGGCCAGGTTGTAGTGGGCGTTGGCGAAGTCGCTGCCCGCCACCATGGCCCGCACCGCGCCGGTGCCGGGCTCGACCGAGACCAGCGAGGCAGTGAACCGGCCCTTGGTGTTCGGCAGGATCTCCTTGACCTTCTGGTCGGCCCCGGCCTGCATGCGGCTGTCGAGGGTGGTGTAGATCTTCAGCCCGCCCTTGAACAGCGCGTTGTAGCGCTCCTGGGCCGTCTCGCCGAGGCGGGGGTCGTCGAGCAGGCGCTGCTTGACCTCCTCCACGAAGTAGTCGTTCTCCTGGGGCAGCGGGCGCGACAGCTCGGTGGGGAGCGGCGCGTCCTCCAGGCGGTTCGCCTCCTCGCGGGTGAGGTGGTGGTTGGCCACCATCCGGTCGTAGGCCTGGCTGCGGCGGGCCTTGGCCAGCGCGGGGGCGCGGACGGGGTCGTAGCCGACCGGGTTGCGGATGATGCCCGCCAGCAGCGCGGCCTGGGCCTGGTCGAGGTTGGCCACGTCGGTGTTGAAGTAGGTCTCGGCCGCGGCCTGCACGCCGTAGGCGCCGTTGCCGAAGTAGACGATGTTGAGGTAGCGCTCGAGGATCTCCTCTTTGGAGAGCTTGTTCTCCAGGCGCACGGCCAACACCGCCTCGCGCACCTTGCGGTTGAGGCTGCGCTGCGGAGTGAGGAGGGCGTTCTTCACGAGCTGCTGGGTGATGGTCGAGCCGCCCTGGCGCACGCCGCCCGCGTTGACGTTGGTGCGCAGGGCCCTGGCGGTGGAGCGCAGGTCCACGCCCCGGTGGATCCAGAAGCGGTCGTCCTCCACGTCGAGGATGGCGTTGTAGACGCGGGCGGGCACGGCCGAAAGGGGCACAGGCTGGCGGTTCTCCTCGGCGTGGAGCGCGGCCTGGAGGGTGCCGTCGTGGCTGTAGATCAGGGTGCGCTGGGAGAGCTCTTCGAGCTGCACCAGGCTCTGCTCGTCGCCCACATGCCCGGACTGGAACAGCGTGCGCACCTCGGGCGCGAGCAGCCCGATGCCAAGGGCGAGGCCGGCCCCGGCGATCACGAGGACGGTGAGGAAGCGCAAGGGCCAGGGCACCGGGCCGTCAGGTTAGCGGCGGTCCGTTGGTAGGCGGGCATCGGGGCGGGGGTAGGAAGGAGCCATGACCAAGCCCATGACCGACCGCCTCACCGACCGCCAGGCCCGCCGCGACGGCACCGCAGGCGAGGCCGGGGGCGAGACCATGCAGGTGCCCGTGAACGTGTACCAGGCCGACCAGGCCCTCGTGGTCGTGGCCCCGCTGCCCGGCGTCATGCCCGCCGACGTGGAGGTGGTGGTGGACGGGACCGAGGTCACCATCCGGGCCGCCATGCGCACGCCCGCGCCCAAGGAGTACCTGGTGCACGAGTGGCACTACGGGCCGTTCGAGCGCACCATCACGGTTCCCGAGGGGTACGCGGGCGAGGCCAAGGCCAGCTTCGGCAACGGCCAGCTCGCCCTCTCCCTGGGCCGGGGCGACTCCGCCGGCGCGCCCTCCCAGGTCATCCGCCCCGCCTGACCCTGCCTGGCACGGCGTCTTCCGTTCTGGGAACGCTCAGTGCGGGAGACCGACCTGCGCGTCCCCAGGAAGCGCCGGCGCTACGGGGCGGGGACGGCGGTGACGCTGGCCTTCATCACCGGGTGGATGGTGCAGGTGTACTTGAACGTGCCCGGCTTGTCGAAGGTGTGGGTGAAGGTCCCGGTGGTCAGGATCTCGCTCTTGAACGAGCTGTCGTTGGCCACCACGTTGTGCGGGACCGTGCCGTCCACGAACTCCCACGTCACCGTGCCGCCCACTGCGATGCGCGCCTTGCTGGGCTTGAAGGCCAGGTCCTTGGCCTGGACGGTGGCGGTCATGGCGGGCGGGCCGCCCGCCGTCGTCTCCGTGGTGGCCGACCCCGATCCGGAGCCGCCGCCACAGGCCCCGGCCACCAGCCCCAACGCCGCGGCGAACAGCGGCAAACGCTTCATCGAGTGCTCCTCCTTCTTCCCGCCGGGAGGCTAGGCCGGACACACTGGATATATGGAAGTCGACGAGGCCGCGATGGTCGACGAGTCCGGCCGCCACGTGTGGGTCGTGACCTGGGGCAGGCCAGGCCGCCGGGACTGGCGGGCCGTCCTCGTGTTCGCCTTCGACGCCGACGAGGCCCGGGCCGTGGCCTTCGACGCCGCCCCCCACCTCCTCCCGCCCGACGCCGCCGTGCTGGCCGCCCCGGCCACCGCCCGGGCCGCCATCGCGGGCCGCCCCGCGGCCAATCTCCCCCTCATCCGGTGACCGCCGTCTACGACCGCATCGGCGGCGGCTACGCGGAGCACCGCAGGCCCGACCCCCGCTGGGCCGCGGCCATCCATGCCGCCCTGGGCGAACCCGCCGGCCCCGCGGGCGGCGGCACCACCGTCGACGTCGGGGCGGGCACTGGCAGCTACGAGCCCGTCGACCGGCCGGTGGTGGCGGTCGAGCCCTCGGCCGTGATGCTGGCCCAGCGCCCACGCTCCCAGGGCCCGGCCGTCCAGGCCGCGGCCGACGCCCTCCCCTTCCCGGACGACGCCTTCGACGCCGCCCTCGCCGTCCTCACCGTCCACCACTGGCCCGGACACGGCCGGCGCGGGCTCCAAGAACTGCGCCGGGTCGCCCGCCGCCGGATCGTGGTGCTGACCTGGGACCCGGCCTTCTTCGCCGACGCCTTCTGGCTGGTGCGCGACTACCTGCCCGAGGTGGCCGACCACGAACGCACCCTCCCGACCCTCGACGCCGTCACCGCGGGCCTGGGCGACACCGCCGAGGTCCGGCCCCTGCCCGTGCCCGCCGACTGCACCGACGGCGTGCTCGGCGCCTATTGGCAACGGCCTCGGGCCTACCTCGACCCCGGCGTGCGCTCGGCCATGTCGGGCCTGGCCCTGCTCGACCAGGGCACGGTCGAAGGCGCAATGGCCCGCCTCAAAGCCGACCTCGACTCCGGCGCCTGGGCCCGTCGCCACGCCGATCTGCGCAACCAGGCCGAAACCGACCTCGGCTATCGGCTGGTGGTTTCCTCACCTTGACCCCCTTGCGGCCGATTGGGCGGGTATGGGCATCTCCCGGGACCTTGTCGAGCTTGTGGCCCAGGAGGACCTGGCCCGTCCCTCGGCGGCCGAGTCGAACATCCGCACCGCGGCCATGGTCGGCGCCTACGCGGCCGTCCTCGCCACCGCTCACGCCGTCGACCGGCCCGCAGTGTGGGCCTTGGCCTGGGCGGCCATGGGCGCCCTCATGCTGGGCTGTTATGCGGCCATGCACGAGGCCATCCACGCCCACCTCTACGCGGGCCGCCGGGCCAACCGCATCGCGGGCCTGCTGTGGGGCGCGGCCGTCCTGTCCAACTTCTCCGTCTACCGGGCCTACCACCTCCAGCACCACAGCCACACCCGCATCGAAGGCGACCCCGAGCCCCACGAGGAGTTCACCGGGCCCGCCCAGTACCTCCTCTATGCGCCGGTCATCGGCCTCCTCTTCTGGTTCCAACTGGCCGCCGCCTCAGTCGCAGGCCTGGCCGGGCGCAGCCCCTGGTACGCGCGCACCGCCCGTCAGCGCCGGGCCATCCGGGTCGACGCCGCCGTCGTGCAGACGCTCACCGCGCTCGTGGCCGCCGCCCTGTGGAGGTGGCCTGCCGCCGTCGCCGCGTCGTGGGGCGTGCCGTTCCTGGTGTCGACCACGGTCGTGTCGATCGTGACCCTCGCAGAGCACTACGGCTGCGACAAGACGGCCGACCCGTTCCGGGCGACGCGTACCACGCTGTCCAACCCGGTTGTCCGGTTCCTCTTCTGGAACAACAACTTCCACGCCGCCCACCACATCTATCCGGCCGTCCCCTACAACAAGGTCGGCCGCCTGCACGAGCTGACCGTCGGGCGGACCGCCTACGTTGATCGTTCGTACACATCCTTTCACCTCAGCCTCGTGCGCTCCTTGGCCCGAAAGCCCAAGCCGACGGCCCGGGCCGAGCCGAGTCGCCCCTAGCATGACGCCGTGACGAGCCGGTCCGTCGGCTACCGCGGAGCGGAACGGCGCACACCGCCGCCGCCCCCCTCCTCTCTTCTCACCACCTTCGCCGTGGGCGGGCTGGTCCTGCTCGGCGCGGTCGTCCTCATCGCCGTCCTGCACAACCGGGACGTGGCCCTTCCCGCCGACCGGGCCCAGCGGGTGCTCGACCTGGCCCGCACCACCACGATGATGTCGGCCGCCGCCGTGTTCACCGTGTGCGTCATCCGCTGGCAGCAGTCGGCCGAGGCGCCCGTCGCCATGATCGGCACCGCCGTGCTCGCCTATGGCCTGGCCGTGGTCGGCGTGTCCACCGTGCTGCTCCCCATCATCGACGCGGCCCACTTCGACAGCCCGCTGTCCTCCGCCACCCGCGCGGGCGGGCTGGTGGCCGTGCTCCTGCTCCTCCTCATGGCCCTGTTCTGGCCCCCGATCGACACCCGGCTGTCGCCCCACCGGGTGGCCGCCGCCACCGTGGTCGTGGTGGCGGGACTGGTCGCGGGCCTCGACCGCCTGCCGGGGCTGGCCGACGTGCTGGCCTTCGGGCACCGGGGTCCCAACGGCATCCCGCAGCCCTCCTCCGCAGGACGCCTCGTCCTCAGCGCGGTGTGGACCGGCCTGGCCCTCG
This sequence comes from Acidimicrobiales bacterium, assembly GCA_036008925.1. Classification (GTDB taxonomy): domain Bacteria; phylum Actinomycetota; class Acidimicrobiia; order Acidimicrobiales; family JAUTXP01; genus DASYMT01. Next base: position 9,227 of record DASYMT010000559.1, read on the forward strand.
CGTTGTGCGTCCGCGGCCTGCGCCGGGGCCGAGGCCTGTTGGCCTGGTCGGGCCTCATGCTGCTGGCCCTGGCCCTGTCCGAGCTCATCGCCATGGGCGCCGACACGCCCACCGACTCCGTCCTCCTCGGCAGCATCCTCATCCAGACCCTTGCCATGGTGTTCGCCCTGGTCGGGCTGGCGGGCGAGTTGCAGCGCAGTTATCTCGACCAGCGGGCCCGGCTGTTCGACACGCAGATCGCCATGGAGACGGTCGAGGCCCGGGGCAGGCTCGGCGCCGACGTGGGCGGGCGGCGGCGCCACGACCTGGGCAACGCGCTGCTGGCCCTCCAGGGCTCGGCCCAGACCCTCGAGCGCGAGCACGACCGGCTCAGCGTGGAGAACCGCCGGGTGATGGCCGAGATGATCGCCTCCAGCGTGCAGCGCCTCCACCGGCTCATGGGCGAGGACCCCACCGCCCCGAGCGCCTTCGCGCTGCACGAGCCGGTCGACGCGGCCATGTCGACCCTCGAGTCGGCTGGTGTCGAGGTCAAGGTCGCGGTCCCCCGAGACGTGCACGTCAACGGGGTGCGCACGGCCACGAACGAGGCGCTGCGCCGGGTGGCCGACGCGGTGTGGACGGCCCGGCCGCGGGGCCAAGTGCGAGTGGCCTGCGAAGAGGTCGACCAGTCGGTGCGGCTGTCCGTCGTGTTCGAGCCGAGCGCGCCGAGCGCCATCCGGCTGCTGAACCGGCTGCGCCAGGAGCCCGCGGCCAACGGCAACGGCGAGGGCCACTTGGGCGAGGGCTCGGCCCTCACGGTGGCGGCCCGGCTGATGGCCGAGCACGGGGGGACGCTGACGGCCGAGCCGGACGGGGAAACCGGTCTTGCCTTCTGCTTCCACCTGCCCGCCGCCCGCGCCCCGCAGTAGGGCCTACTCCTCCTGGGCCCAGCCCCGGTCCTTGGCCAGCGCCACTGCGGCCAACTGCGAGTTGACGCCGAGCTTGCGCAGCACCGCTTGGATCTGCGACCGGACGGTGGCCAGCGACACGAACTCCGACGCGGCGATGTCCTCGGCCGACTGGGCCCGGGTCAGGTGGCTGAGCACCACCGCCTCGCGCTTGGTCAGGGCCCGGAACGGGGCCAGGCGGTCCTTCTCGTCCCGACGGGCCTGGGCGGCCGTGTCGAGCAGCCTGATGCGGTCCTGCTCGGCCATCACCGGCCTGCCGTCGGCCGCGTCGCGCACGGCCTGGCGCAGGAGGTCGAACTCCGACTCCTTGGGGATGACCCCGACCGCGCCCGCCTCCAAGCACTGGCCCAGCAGCGCCTCGTCCTTGACGCCGGTGAGCATCACCACCGTCGCCCCCGCCGCGCTGAGGGGCCGGATCATGGGCAGGCTGAGCAGGTCCCCGAGCTGGAGGTCGAGCACCACCATGTCCGGCTTGTACGACGCGGCCAGGCCGAGCACGGCGTCGACCGAGAAGGTCTGGGCCACCCGGGCCTCCAGGCCCTCCAGCCGCAGGGCCATGGCCAGCGACTCGCTGATGATGGGGTGGTCCTCGACCAGCAGCACTCGCACCGCTTCCATCATTCCCGAAAGTCAGCGGCCGACGGTGCCGTCCAGCAGCTCGCGCACGATGTCGGCGTGCCCGGCGTGGCGGCCGGTCTCCTCCACCATGTGGGCCAACACCCACCGCAGCGACATGGGCTGCGGCGCAGGCCCGGGCCGGGCGCACAGCCGGTCCAGGTCGTCGGCCTCCGCCAGCAGCTCGTTGCTGCGGGCCCAGGCGGCGCGGTAGGCGGCCGCCGCGGGCCCGAGCGCGTCCGCCTCTGCCACCGCCCCGTCGGGCACCGGAACGTCGAGCCCCGCGAAGGCCCAGTGGAACCACGCCACCTCGACCATGGTCAGGTGCTTGAGCAGGCCGAGCAGGCTGGTGCCCGACGGGACCGGCGACCACCGGGCCTGCGTCTCGTCGAGCCCGTCGACCTTCAGCACCACCGACTCGCGCAGGTAGTCGAGGAAGGCGAGGAGCGTCGCCTTCTCCCCGGTGTTGGCGAACGGCGTGCGTCGGTCGGCCATGCCCCACAGTCTGCGCGCCGTGCGCCACACTGGGCCTATCGCGGTCTGTCCACCTGACCCCACGCCCATTGTCGCCCTGGAGCGACGAGCGCAGTGGGAGCTGGCCGCCCTCTTGGTCGCCCTGGTGGCCGTGCCCGGCTTTGCCGCAGGCCTGGTCGGCCCGTCGGCCCCGCCCGCGGCCGCCCGCGACAACAGGCCCGCGGCGTCCAAGCGCACTACCCAGGGCCGCCACGTGCGCCCGCCCCGGAGCTGTTAGCCGCTGGATTTGGACGTCGGAGTCTGCTCCACGCGGTCGACCGCTACGACCCGCAGCGGGGCGTGCGCTTGTCGACCTTCGCCTGGGTCACCATCACCGGCGAGCTCAAGCGCTTCTACCGCAACACGGCCTGGGCCGCCCATGTGCCCCGGTCGCTCCGCACGGCGGTGTCGCTCGACATGCCGGGCGACGAGGCCGCGTGGGTGCGGTTCGAGGAGGGTCTGTCGCAGTCGCAGATCGCGGCCCGGGCGGGGCTGAGCCAGATGCACGTGTCGCGCCTGCTGGCCCAGGCCCTGGGCCAGATGCGCGAGGCGCGCGCCTCGTCCCGTCTCCCGCGGCCGCGCCTCGATGAGCGCGGTTGGCGGCAGCCAGTCCCGGAACTCGTCGGCCCCGGTTGCCGGTAGTGTCCGCGGCCATGGAGCGAGTAGCCGCGGTGGGAACTGCAAAGGGCCTGTTCTTCCTCGACGACGGGGGCATGCGGGGCCCGGTCTTCCCCGGCGAGCGCTTTCCGGCCGTGGCCTTGGCGCCCGACGGCCGGGTGGCCGCCGCCTCGGTGAGCGAGCACTGGGGCCCCACGCTGCGACTCTCCGACGACTTCGGCCAGACGTGGACCGAGCACGACGAGCGGGCCGTCGCCTTCCCCGAAGGGCTGACGTGGACCGACCACTCGTCGGGCGCGACCAAGCCCGCGGCAGTGGTGCAGGTGTGGCAGTTGGCCTTCGGCGCGGGCGACACGGTGTGGGCGGGCACCGAGCCTGCCGCGCTGTTCCGCTCCGACGACGGGGGCCGCACCTTCGAGCTGGTGCGGGGCCTGTGGGACCACCCGCACCGGCCCCAGTGGTTCCCGGGCGGCGGCGGGCTCGGGCTGCACACGATCTTGATCGACCCCCGCTCGGCCGACCAGTTGCACGTCGCCATCTCCACCGGCGGCGTGTACCGCTCGGACGACGGCGGTGCGTCGTGGCAGGCCCGCAACCTCGGCATCGCCAACCCGGTCGGCGTGGACGAGGCCCCTGAGTTCGGACAGTGCGTGCACAAGGTCAGCCGCGACGCCGAGGATCCCGACCGGCTGTTCCTCCAGAACCACGGCGGGCTGTACCGCAGCGACGACCGGGGCGACTCGTGGGTCTCGATCGCCGAGGGCGTGCCGTCCGACTTCGGCTTCCCCATGGTGTCCCACCCCCGTCAAGGGAGGACCGCCTACGTGATCCCGCTCGACTACGACCTGGGCCGGTGCGTGCCCGAGGGCAAGGCCCGGGTGTACCGCACAACCGACGGCGGCTCGTCGTGGACGGCGCTGTCGCAGGGGCTGCCTCAGCAGAACGCATTCCTCACCGTGCTGCGGGACGGCTTCTGCGCCGACGCGCCGGCCCGGGACGACGTGCCGGTCGGGCTGTGGTTCGGCACCCGGTCGGGGCACGTGTTCCGCTCGGACGACGAGGGCGAGTCGTGGCGGTGCGCGGCCGAGTACCTGCCCGACGTGCTGTGCGTGCGGGCCGTCACCCGCTAGGCCGGAGGAGCTCTTCAGTGGCGATCACCGTGCGGCTGCCCGCGGCACTGCGACCCTATGCCGAGGGGGCGCGCCAGGTGACGGTCGAGGGCTCCACGGTGGGCGAGGCCCTGGCCGCGTTGGAGCGGGGGTGGCCGCTGGTCGGGCGGCGGGTCCTCGACGAGCAAGGGTGCATCCGCCGCCACGTCCTTGTCTATGTGGGCGACGAGCGGGTTGGCGCGCTGGACGAGGCGCTGCCCGCGGGGGTGGACATGACCATCCTCCCCGCCGCGTCCGGCGGGTGACGACCGAGGCGCCTGGTTCGTGCCGCGGCCGCGGCGCGATCTTCTCGTTGGGCCCGGCGGTGAAGCAGCCCGACGACATGCGCATGTCCAAGACCACTCGGTTCACCACGGCTCCCCTCTCCCGGCCACAGCCGTTTGACGAGCAGCTGACCGAGGAATGTGGCACCGGGCGCGACACATGGCGGCGGCCCCTTCGGAGGCGCCAATCCATGAGGTACTACGTGTGAAACGAGTGCCCGTGTCGCAAATTCTTTCCCGACTTACTCCCGTCGACAAATGTGCATTTGCGGGGTTGCATCCCGAAAATCCAGTCGTCATACTCCGCCCTACAACCGAGCGCCCGTAGCTCAACGGTCACCGGGTCGGAAGTAGGGGGGATAGGGAGCAACCGCGTTGTCCGGTAGGCAAGTGGTTCCTGGCCCGTCTGTGGATTGGGACTCTGCCTTTCAGCAACACACATCCGTTCTGAACCGGTCGGCCTTGGGACCCCCAGGCGCGAATTGCAAGCTTCCCTCCGAAAACTCACCCCAAGAGCACCGGCCTTATAAGCTGGTAGATGTTGGTTCGAACCCAACCGGGCGTACGTGTAAATCCGTGATTGAGCCGCTGTGCTGGGGGTTGGCGGGATACCTCTGACGCTCTATGCGGCCAATACTCGGTCGTCATATTGCGCTCGGGGGACACCATGGCTGTCATCAGCACCACATCTGCGGACCAGGCGGCACTCGTGGGCCGGGCCGTCGCCGCCTGGTGCGAACGCTGGGCACCCGCCTCTGTGCTGCTGGACGAACTCGGCGCCAAGGCTTTTCCGACCGAGGTGGTCGCCGGCCATTGGCTGGCCAACGGGCGCCTGCGGGCCGGGCCGGAGGCGGTGCAGGCCGCCGGACACGCAGCGGCGCTGCTGGACGGCAAGGCCGCTGACGCCCCTTCGGCCACGTGGCTGCTGTCCAACTGGCTCCCAATGCTGGTCGACGTCCATCGCGGCACACTCACCTACGCCTCGTACGTCGGCGTCCACCCGCTCAACCAGTTGGCGGCCGTCTACGGCCAAGGACCGGTGGTCGCCGCGCTGCTGGCCGACCTCCTGCAACACGAGACGAAGAGGCCGACCGCGCCGGGCGAGCCTGTCACGGCCATCGTGCTCCGACGCCGCCGCCTGTTCGCCGTGGCCTCGGCCTTGGTACAGCACCGGCCCGCCGACGTCGACCGGACGTTGTTGACCAGCGTGTGGCCCGTGCGCCGTC
>DASYMT010000560.1:0-3187 GCA_036008925.1 Acidimicrobiales bacterium
CGAGCTGTTCGACGTGAGCAACAAGGCCGTGGTCGTCACCGGCGGGTCGCGCGGGATCGGCCTGATGATCGCCCGGGGGTTCGTGCAGGGCGGCGCCCGGGTCTACATCTCGTCCCGCAAGGCCGACGCGTGCGACGCCGCCGCGGCCGAGTTGGGCAAGGACGGCGAGTGCGTGTCGGTGCCTGCCGACCTGACCACGCCCGAGGGCGCCCGCCACCTGGCCGACACCGTGGCCGAGCGCGAGCCCGCCCTCCACGTGCTGGTCAACAACGCCGGGGCCACGTGGGGCGCGCCGCTGGAGGAGTACCCCGACAGCGCCTTCGACAAGGTGTTCGCCATCAACGTCAAGGCCGTGTTCAACCTCACCCGGCTGCTGCTGCCGCAGTTGCGGGCCGCGGCCCGCCCCGAGGACCCGGCCCGGGTCATCAACATCGGGTCGATCGACGGCATCAAGGCGCCCGCCATGGAGAGCTACGCGTACGGGTCCAGCAAGGCGGCCGTGCACATGCTCACCCGGCACCTGGCCCACCGCCTGGCCGACGACAACATCACGGTCAACGCCATCGCCCCCGGCCCGTTCGAGTCGAAGATGATGGCCTTCGTCCTGGGCGACCCCGCGGGCCGGGAGATGGTGGCCTCTTCGGTCCCGCTCAAGCGCATCGGCCGCCCCGACGACATGGCGGGCGCGGCCATCTTCCTCGCCTCCCGGGCGGGCTCCTACCTCACCGGCGCGGTCATCCCGGTCGACGGGGGCATCTCCACCCGGGGCTAGGGGAGGTGAGGGAGCGATTGACGAAACTCGGCCCTCCGGGCCTGGTACGGATCGCAGAAATCCTGCGCTACCTCCCAAGCGAACTGCTGGCCGAAGCGGGCCTGTAGCCCGTCACCAACTCACCGGGGCACCCTGCGGCGACGTGGGGGTGCCCTCGCGGGCGGGGGGTGCGCGGTGAGCGGTTTCACCGCACGGAAATCGAGATCACCGGGCTATGGCGGTGGCTGGTCGGGTGTCTCCGGCGGTTCCCCGGCCGGGCGGCGTTCTGGATCAGGATGGGTTTCCGGCGGGAGTGGCATCGTGACCTGGACGTTCGCGTAGGCGAACTCGTCCAGGGTGGCATTGTCCAAGAGTTGTGGCGAGGGCCAGAGTCGCCCGGCGGCGACCGGGGGTACGAGGCTCTGCGACCTGTTGTCGGCTACTCCAAGCCCCTGAAACGCCCGATAGTCGGACCGCGGGTTGCCCAAGACCTGCACGACGAGATGGCCAAGGACGAACGTGGTAGCCGAGGCTGACTCAAGCTCGGTGCTGTCCTTCTTGTATCCGTCTGCTCTGATGCGGAGGACCGCAAAGCGGTTGCCACCGGAATGGGCCGCGAGGAATGCACGGACGTTTGCTGGTGGCCGACCCTGCTCTTTCAGGATGCGCCTGTCCTCGTCACTGGCGACTGGGCCATGACCACCCCTCGTCTCGAAAACGAACGCCTTCAACGTGCCCCAGGTCCCGAGGTCGAGTTGTTCTTCCGGGGTGAGTCGCACTTGAACGCCCCGAATCATTGGCAGGATGATCGGCTTGAGCTGCCTTTCGATATTGCACATCCATGTCTCGTTGCAACGTTTGCAGACCACTTTGCAGCGCAGGTAGGCGGTCTCCCACGTCGGCCATTGGGTTTCCATAGCCCCCACCCTCCGGGTGACCGTCCATCGTTCGTGCGTTGGGTTCGGGAACTCCCCGTTGATCCAGTCGGGGAAGATGTGTTCGTTGGAGTTGGCGGGGTTGGGGCAGAAGATGCACTTGGGCACACGCTGCCTGCCTCTCTAAGCGGCCAACACGAACTCGTGAGCCTTGCCAGTCCGCCGCTCCTTGTCCAACGCGACGGCCAATCGACCGAGGATCGACAGGTCGGCGTGCAGCCTCGCCCGTTCGATCCGCCGTACCCGCAGGGGCAAAAAGGCCCACTCGTGTTCAACCGGCCGAACTCCCGCTCCACCGCGCGTGGGGCACGGTGTCGGCCCATGCCTGTCAGACGAGTGCTCTCACCTGTGGTTACGAGTTTCACTCGTCCCTCCTAGGGCTCACACTGGCGGCCTGTCTGCCGAGAAGTGAGCGTGGGGGACGACGCCGGCCGTTGGCGGGAGCACCCGTGCTTGGCCGCGTCCGTGCGCGTGCTGGTGGCCGTCGCGCCCTTCCTCGTCAGCATCGCCATCGGCCTGGGCGTAGGTCGGGTCCTGCCCGGGCGGGGTTCGGCCCTGTGGTGGGTGGCCGTGTTCGTGGTGTCGACCGCCGCCCTGCGGGTCATCGACCGCCTGGCCCGGCGCCTGCTGCCCCTCGCCGTCCTGCTCGACCTGGCCCTGCTGTTCCCCGAGCAGGCCCCGTCCCGATTCAGAACCGCCCTCAAGGCGGGGTCGGCCAAGCACGTGGAGGGCACGCACGGGGCCGAGACGGTGGTCGCCCTGCTGGCCTCCCTGAGCGCCCACCACCGGCCCAGCCGCCGCCACTCTGAGCGGGTGCGGGCCTACACCGAGCTCATCGCCGAGGAGCTGCGCCTGCCCGAGGGCGACCGCCAGCGGCTGCGGTGGGCCGCGCTGCTGCACGACATCGGCAAGGTCGACGTGCCGGTGCGCGTGCTCGAGGGCACCGGGCCGTTGAGCGAGGCGGGATGGAAGGTCATCCACCGCCATCCCCTGGACGGGGCCCGGCTGGTCGAGCCGCTGCGGGAGTGGCTGGGGCCGTGGGCCGCGTCGGTGGAGCAGCACCACGAGCGCATCGACGGGACGGGCTATCCGCACGGGCTGACGGGCGAGGAGATCTGCCTTGGCGCCCGCATCGTGGCCGTGGCCGACAGCTTCGAGGCCATGACCGCCCGCCGCTCGTACCAGGAGCCGATGTCGATGGAGCGGGCCCGGGTCCGGCTGACCGAGCTGTCAGGCAGCCAGCTCGACCCGATGGTGGTGCGGGCCTTCCTGGCCGTGTCGGTGAACCAGTTGCGGTGGGCCTACGGGCCGCTGGCCTGGGTGGCCGAGGCGCCCGCCCTGGCGGGCATCGCCCGGATGCCGGGGGCCGCGGCCGTGGGCGCCAAGGCGGGGGCGGCCGCCGCGGGCGCGGCCCTGGCCGTGGCCGTCACCGGCGGCCCCGTGCCCGAGGCCCGGGTCGCGGCGGTGACGATGAGCCGAACGGTGCGGGCCGCGGCCGTTT
>DASYMT010000561.1:0-3619 GCA_036008925.1 Acidimicrobiales bacterium
CTGCCGCCGGGGCCGAGCAGGTAGAGGGGCCGGGGCGGGGCGGCCTGCTCCACCGCCCCGAAGATGGGCTCGGGGGCCAGCACCATGCCCGCGCCGCCGCCGAAGGGGGCGTCGTCCACCGAGCGGTGGGGGTCGGTGGCGGCCGAGCGCAGGTCGTGGACCCGGATGTCGACCAGCCCGTCCCGCCGGGCCTTGCCGATGAGGCTCTGGCCGGTGAAGTCCTCGATGAGGCCGGGGAAGATGGTGAAGACGTCGACCCTCATTGGCTGGCCCTCAGGAGCATTGGCTGGCCCTCATGAGCTGATCTGGACGACGACCTTCCCCACCGTGCCCCGGCTGCCCAGGGCCTTGAGCGCCTCGGGCGCCCGCTCCATGGGCAGCACCTGGGACACCAGCGGGTCGATGCGGCCCTCCTGGTAGAGGCGGATGAGCTCGGCGTGGATCTCGTGGGGCACGTGCGGGGCCAGGCGGTTGTAGAGGCCCCAGTGCACGCCCACCACCGAGTAGTTCTTGATGAGGACGTGGTTGGCCGGCGCCTCGGGGATGCGGCCGCTGGTGAAGCCGATGACGAGGATGCGGCCCTCGAAGGCGATGCACTTGCGCGAGCGGTCGAAGGTGTCGCCGCCCACCGGGTCGTAGATGACGTCGGCGCCGCGGCCCTGCGTCGCCTCCTTGACCGCGTCGACGAAGTCCTCGGCCAGGTAGTCGACGACCAGCTCCGCCCCCAGCTTGCGGCACACCTCGGTCTTCTCGGGGCCGCCCGCGGTGGCGAACACCCGGACGCCCGCGGCCAGGCCCAGTTGGATGGCGGCCGAGCCCACCCCGCCTGCGCCTGCGTGGACCAGCAGCGTCTCGCCCGGCTGGATGGCGGCCCGGCGGTGCAGGGCCAGGTAGCCGGTCTGGTAGGTGATGTGCAGGGCCGCGGCCGAGGGCATCGGCATGGTGTCGGGGATCGGGTAGGTGGTGGCCGCGGCGGCGATGGTCCGCTCGGTGAGGCCGCCGGTGCGGAAGCTGGGCGCGGCCAGCACGCGGTCCCCCGGGGCCAGGCCCTTCACCCCTTCGCCGACGGCGGCGACGGTCCCCGACACCTCGACGCCCGGCGTGAACGGGAGGGCGGGCTTCTCCTGGTACTCGCCCCGGCACAGCAGCACGTCGGGGAAGTTGAGGGCGGCGGCGGCCACGTCGATGGCCACCTCGCCCGGGCCGGGGGTGGGCGGCTCGACCTCATCCAGTCGAAGGACGTCCGTGGGCTCTCCCAGCTCGTGGACTCGCCATGCTCGCATGGCGGGCTAGTCGAGCAGACCGGGCGGGGGGTCCACCACCACGCGGCCGGGGCCGGTCTCGGTGACGAAGGTGAGGGGCACGAGGCCACCGCCCTCCAGCACCAGCAGGTCGCTGGCCGGGTTGGCCTCGACCGCGGCGACGGTGCCGAGCGGCGTGCCCACCGTGTCGACCACCTCGGCCCCGATGAGGTCGTGGACCCACAAGGCGTCGGGGTCCTCGATGGGCTCGGCCCGCAGGACCAGGCCGCGCAGGGCGTCGGCGTCCTCCCGGCTGTGCACGCCCTCGAACTGCACGATCCAGCGGCCCTGGTGGGGGCTGGAGCGCTCGATGGCCATGTCGCCCCGGTCGCTGTGCAGGACGGTGCCCGCGTCGATGCGCTCGGTGCGGTTGGTCAGCAGCTCGACCACGACCTCGCCCCGCAGGCCGTGGGGCTTGGCGACGCGGGCGACGTCGAGCATCGCGGGCTGCTCAGTCCCCGGTGCCGTCTCAGTCGACGATGTCGACGTTGGCGTCCACGCCGTCGCGGGCGCCCGCGGCCCGTACGAGGGTGCGGATGGCCTGGGCCACCCGGCCCCGCTTGCCGATGATCTTGCCCATGTCGTCGGGGGCGACGTGGAGGCGCAGCTCGATGCGGTTGCGGCCCTCGTCCACCTCGACCACCACCGCGTCCGGCTCGTCCACGATCTGCTTGGCGATGTAGGTCAGCACGGCCGTGGCCGTGGCCCCCGCCACTTGGTTGGCGTCGCCCTGCTCGTACTCGACGTCATCGGTGCCGGCGTCGTCGGTGCCGGCGTCGTCGGCCGCGTTACCCGTGTCTTCCGCGTCGTCGAGGTCTTCGGCGTCGTCGAGGTCTTCCGCGTCGTCGGGGTTGTCGACGTCGCTCACTTGCCGCCCTTGAACTCGTCCCAGGTGCCGGTGATCTTCAGCAGCTTCTGGACCGTCTCGGTGGGCTGGGCGCCCTGCGAGAGCCACTTGAGGGCCTTGTCGTTGTCGATGTTGATGCGGGACGGATCGGCCCGGGGCTCGTACGTCCCCACGATCTCGATGAAGCGGCCGTCGCGCGGCGAGCGGCTGTCGGCCGCCACCACCCGGTAGGTGGGCTGCTTCTTCTTCCCCATCCGCATGAGGCGGAGCTTGACTGCCACGTGTTCGTCCGTCTTTCCCTTAGCGCCGTTTGTTCTTCTTCTTGTTGGCCTTGGCTTTTTTCTTCTGCATGACCCGGCCCAGGCCCATTTGGCTCATCATCCGCTGCATCTCGTTGAACTGCTTCAGCAACAGGTTCACCTCACTGGTGGTGGACCCGCTCCCGTTGGCGATGCGCAGCCGCCGCGACCCGTTGATGACCGACGGCTCGCGCCGCTCATCAGGAGTCATCGAATGGATGATCGCCTCGACCCTGGCGAGCTCGCGGTCGTCGATATTGGCCTGCTTGAGCTCCTTCGGGACGCCCGGCAGCATACCGATGATCCCCGAGAGAGGCCCCATCTTCTTGAGCTGCTGCATCTGCTCCAGGAAGTCCTCAAGGGTGAAACGCCCCTCTTGGAGGGCTTGGGCGGCCTTCTCGGCCACGTCTTTGTCGTAGGCCTCCTCGGCCTTCTCGATGAGGGTGAGGACGTCGCCCATGCCCAGGATGCGGCTGGCCATGCGGTCCGGGTGGAACAGGTCGAAGTCGGCCAGCTTCTCGCCGGTGGAGGCGAAGGCGATGGGCCTGCCCACCACCTCCTTCACGCTCAGGGCCGCGCCGCCCCGGGCGTCGCCGTCGAGCTTGGTGAGGATGACGCCGTCGAGGGCGAGGGTCTGGTGGAAGGCCTCGGCCGTGGTCACCGCGTCCTGGCCGATCATGGCGTCGATGACCAGGAACGTGTAGTGGGGGCTGGTCTTCTCGCTGATCTGCCGGACCTGGTCCATCATCTCGGCGTCGATGGTCAGGCGGCCCGCGGTGTCGACGATGAGCACGTCCTTGCCCAGCCGCTGCGCCTCCTGCAGGCCCTTCTGGGCCACCTCGACCGGGTCGGTGGGCTCGCTGAAGACGGTCACGCCCGCCTGCCCGCCCAGGACCCGGAGCTGCTCGACCGCGGCCGGGCGCTGGAGGTCGGCCCCGACCAGGAGGGGGTTGCGGCCCTGCTGCTTGAAGTAGCGGGCCAGCTTGCCTGCGGCCGTGGTCTTGCCCGAGCCCTGGAGGCCCGCCAGCAGCACGACGGTCGGCGGCTTGGGGGCGAAGGTGATCTTCAGGGTCTCGCCGCCGAGGATGCGGATGAGCTCCTCGTGGACGATCTTGATGACCTGCTGGTCGGCGCTGAGGGACTGGCTCAGCTCAAGGCCGACCGTGCGCTCC
>DASYMT010000562.1:0-20678 GCA_036008925.1 Acidimicrobiales bacterium
CACCAGCAGCGCGCCCCCCGCCGCCCTGGAGCTGGCGGTCAGCGTCTTTCGCCAGGTCACCAGCCGCAGCGAGTTCCAGCTCACTGTGCAGGACCGCATCCGCGGCTCGGCCCTGAGCACCACCGCCCTCCCCCTGAACGAACTGGGGCCAGACGCGGCGGGCGCCGTCACAATCCGCCTGCCCGTGCAGGACCCGGCCCAGCCCGCCGACCGGACCCGCCTGCGCCTGCGGGACGAGGGCGTCTACCCGGTGCGGGTCGAGCTGCGGGAGGCGGGCGCAGGCCGGGTGGTCGACCGCCTCACCACCCACTTGGTCTACGCCGCCGCGCCCGCCGAGGGCGGCGTACCCCTCGGCTTCTCATGGGTCGTCCCCCTCTCCGGGCCGCCCGCCTTCAAGGCCACCGGCGCCCGCGAGCTCGACCCGGCCACGGCCCAGCGGGTGGCCCTGCTGGCCGCCCGCATCGACGCCCACCCCGAGGTGCCGGTCACCATCCAGCCCACGCCCGAGACCATCGAGGCCTTGGCCGCCAGCACCAAAGAGGCGGACAAGAGCACGATCGAGACGCTCGCCAGGGTGGCCAAGCGGCAGCAGGTGGTCACCGGCAGTTACGTCCCTGTGCAACCCGGCGCGCTGACCGGCACCGGCGGCGAGGACGAGTTCGCGGCCCAGCTCGACCGGGGGGCGGACGTGTTGGCCAAAACGGTCAACGCTCGGCCGGGGTCGCGCTACTGGGTCACCGACGACCGCATCGACGAGGCCGGGCTCGACCGCCTGCGCACGCAGCAGCTCGACCGGGTGGTCCTCCCCGAGGCCGCCCTCGCCCCCGCGGGCCTGCCCGTCACGCTGGCCCAGCCCTTCGACCTCCAGTCCCGGTCGCTGCGCAGACCCTCGGCCGCGGCGGCCGACACCGACCTGGGCAACCACTTCCTGCCCAGCACGGGCAGGCCCGACGACCCCGTCCTGCGGGCCCACGTCCTGTTGGCCGACCTGGCCGTGGTCTATTTCGACCGGCCCGGCAAGCCCCGGGCCGTGGTGGCCCAGAGCCCCCGCAACTGGGTCCCCGACCGGGCCTTCGTCGACGCCGTGCTCGACGGCCTGTCGTCCAGTCCCGTGGTCAAGGGCATGACCCTCGACACCCTCTTCACCACGGTGCCCAAGGCCACCGGTATCCGCAACGCCCCCCTCACCCGGCCCCTGGCCGCCAACCCGGCCCCCGCCTCGCTCCCGCTCGGCGCCATCCGGGCCGCCCGCACCAAGCTGGAGGGGTTCGCCACCATGCTCGAGGCGGACAACCAGCTCGACGACGAGCTCGAGGAGCTGTTGCTGGCCTCCGAGTCGGCCGACCTGCGGGGCCGCCCGCGCACCCAGCTCATCGACGCGGTGGAACGCCGCATCACGGCCGAGGTGCGCCACCTGGCCGTGCCCTCCAGCCGCACGGTGACCCTCACCGCCCGCCGGGGCGAGATCCCCGTCACCCTCCAGTGGACGGGCGACTACCCGGTCCACGTGGTCCTGCGGGTGGCCAGCGACAAACTGGCCTTCCCCGACGGCAACGACGTCCGCCACCTCGACCTGAGCCGGCGCAACACCACCGAGCGGTTCGCGGTGGAGGCCCGGACCTCGGGGGCGTTCCCGCTGCGCGTCACCATCGAGTCGCCCCAGGGCGGCCTGGTCCTGGCCCAGGCCCGGTTCACCGTGCGCTCCACCGCCGCCTCGGGCGTGGGCATCGCCCTGTCCGTGGGGGCCGGGGCCATCTTGTTGTTCTGGTGGGCCCGCCACCTGGCCCGGGGCAGGCGCAACCGCCGCCTGGTCCCCACGTGACCAACGCCGAGGCCGACGCCGCGACCGCGCCCCCGAGCGGACTGGCCCGCAACACCGCGGTCATGGCCGCGGGCACCGTGCTGTCCCGGGCCACCGGCTTCGGCCGGGTGCTGGCCCTGGCCTACGCCCTCGGGGCGTCGCGCCTGACCGACAGCTACAACGTGGCCAACACCGCGCCCAACCTGGTGTATGAGCTGGTGCTGGGCGGGGTGCTGTCGGCCACCCTCATCCCCGTCTTCGTGGAGCAGCTCGCGGGCGACGACGAGGACTCGGCGTGGCGCAACGTCTCGGCCCTGGTGACGGTGGCCGCCGTGGCCCTGGCCGTGGTGACCCTGGTGATCGTGGCCGCCGCCCCCCTCGTCATCGGCGTGCTCACGGCCCACAACGACACCGCCTCGGTGGGCGACCAGCGGGCGGTGGGCACGTTCCTCCTGCGCCTGTTCGCGCCCCAGGTGCTGTTGCTCGGGGCCATCACCTTCGGGACCGCGCTGCTCAACGTGCGCCGCCGGTTCGCGGCGCCCACCTGGTCGCCCATCCTGCTCAACCTCTGGACCATCGCCGTGCTCGTGGCCTTCCCCCACGTGGCCCGGGGCGTGAGCCTGGCCGCGGCCCGCCACGACCGGCGCGGCCTCGTCCTCCTCGGCCTGGGGACGACCCTCGGCTACCTGGTCCAGTTCGCGGCCGTGATCCCCTCGCTGCGACGGGCCGGGGTTCGCCTGCGCCTGGTGTGGGACCCGCGCAACCCGGCCATCCGCCTCACCCTCCGACTGGCCGGGTGGACGGTCGGGGTGGTGGCCGCCAACCTGGCCGCCTACCTCCTGATCGTGGTCCTGGCCGGGGGGCGGGCCACCGACTACACGATCTACACCTGGGCCTTCGCCTTCTTCCAACTGCCCCACGCCATCGTGGCCGTGTCGATCATGTCGGCCCTCATGCCCGACCTGTCCGAGCGCTGGGCCCGGTCCGACCACGCCGCCTTCCGCAGGCAGCTCACCACCGGCATCCGGGCCACCGCCGCCGTGCTGGTGCCCGCGGCCGTGGGCTACGCGCTGCTGGCCCACCCCCTGGTGCGGGTGGTGCTCGAACACGGCCGCCTCTCCCCCGCCGCGGCCCGCACCACGGCCGACACCCTGACCCTGTTCGCCCTGGGGCTGCCCGGCTTCAGCGTCTACCTGCTGCTCATGCGGGCCTTCCAGGCCATGAAGGACACCCGCACCATGTTCTTCATCTACGCGGCCGAGAACGCGGCCACCGCCGTACTGGCCCTCGCCCTCTACCACCGGCTCGGCGTGCAGGGCCTGGCCGTGGCCTTCGTGGCCCCCTACACGGTGTTCGCCTTCGTGGCCCTGGCCCGCCTCCACCGGGCCACCGGCGGGCTCGACCTGGGCGGGCTAACTCAGGCGCTGGGCCGCATCGCGGCGGCCACCGCGGGCATGGCGGTTGTCGTGGCGGGCGTGCTCAGCCTGCTGGACGCCGAGTTGGCCCGGGCGGCATCCGCAGTCGTGGCGGGCGCCCTCGTGTACGTTTTGCTGGCGAAGGCCCTGAAGGTCGAAGACCTCATCGCACTGCTGCGCATCCGGAGGCGTCCGACGTGATCACGGGTTGGCTGGTAAAGGTCGTGGTCATCGTGGCCGTCCTCGGGCTGATCGCCTTCGAGGGCGGCTCCCCCCTCATCACCCGGGCCCAGGTCGACGGGGCCGCCCACGACGCGGCCAACGACGCGGCGGCCGAGTTCTTCCAGCGACACGATCCCGACGCGGCCAAGGCCGTGGCCCAGGAGATCGCCGACAAAGAGAGCGCGCAACTGGTCGAGTTCCAGATCGACGACCAGAGCAAGGTGCACGTCCGCCTGTTCAAGCAGGCCAAGTCGATCGTGTTGAAGAAGCTGAAGCAGACCCGGTCCTGGTATGAGATCAGGGTCACGGCCACGAGCACAGGACCTGGGAAGTGAGGGATTGAATTTGGCGGGGATCCGAGTCGTCACCGACAGCGCCTGCGACCTGCCGCCCGACATGGCGGCCGAGCTGGGGATCGACATCGTCCCCCTGACCATCCGCTTCGGCAACGAGGAGCTGGTCGACCGGCGGGACCTGTCGGCCAAGGAGTTCTGGGCCCGGGTGGCAGGCTCGCCCGTGCTGCCCGAGACGGCCGCCCCCTCGCCCGGCGCCTTCGAGGAGGCCTACCGGAAGGCCGCAGCCGACGGGGCCGAGGGCGTGGTGTGCGTCACCTTGTCGGGCGGGCTGTCGGCCACCTTCCAGTCGGCCCAGTTGGCGGCCCAGGCGGTGGGCGACGTGATCCCCGTTCGGGTGGTCGACTCCCGCAGCGTGACCATGGCCGAGGGCCTCATGGCCGTGGCCGCGGCCCGGGCGGCCAAGCAGGGCAAGGGGCTGGAGGACTGCGTCGGCGTGGTCGAGGACCTCGTCCCCCGCACCCGCGTCTACGGCGCCCTCGACACCATGGAGAACCTCAAGAAGGGCGGCCGCATCGGCGCGGCCCAGGCCATGCTCGGCTCCATGCTGTCGATCAAGCCGATCATCGAGGTGCTCGACGGCAAGGTGGAGGCCGAGTCCCGTCAGCGCACCCGCTCCAAGTCCCTCCGCTACCTGGTGGAGAAGGTGCGGGCAGCCGGGCAGGTCGACGACCTGGCCGTGATGCACGGCGACGCCCCCGACCTGGACGAGCTGCTCGACCTGCTCGGCGCCGTCTACCCCCGCGACGACATCTTGGTGGGCGACATCGGGCCCGTCATCGGGACCCACGGCGGCCCCGGCGTCATCGGCGTCACCTTCCACCTCCCCCGCTGAGCGGCCGGGACCGACTGTGGCGGCTCGGACCGCCCTGGGTACGGTGACAGTGCCGTGCCCGAGCGATCGCCGATGACCACCGACCGGATCCTGGCGGGCCGCTACCGCCTGGTCGCGCCCATCGCGCGCGGCGGCATGGCCGAGGTGTGGGAGGGCCACGACGAGGTCCTGGCCCGAGCCGTGGCCGTCAAGGTGCTGCACCCCCACCTGGCCGCCGAGGCCGGGTTCTCCGAGCGGTTCCGGCGCGAGGCTGTTTCTGCGGCCAAGATGGCCCACCCCAACATCGTCAACACCTTCGACGCGGGGACGGACGGCGACACCGCCTTCATCGTCATGGAGCTGGTCAGGGGCCGCACGCTGCGCCAGGCCATGGAGGGGGACGGCAACCTGGCCCCGGCCACCGCCGTGAGCATCGCCATGGACGTGGCCGACGCCTTGGACTGCGCCCACCGCAACGGCCTGGTCCACCGGGACGTGAAGCCCGCCAACATCCTCCTGGCCGAGACGCCCGACGCCAGCACCAGGATCAAGGTGGCCGATTTCGGCATCGCCAAACTGGAGGCGGAGGCGGGCGACCTGACCCAGACCGGCGCGGTCATCGGCACGGCCAAGTACCTCTCCCCCGAGCAGGTCGAGGGGCGCACGCCCGACGCCCGCAGCGACCTGTACTCCCTCGGCGTCGTCCTCTACGAGATGCTGTGCGGGCGGCCGCCGTTCACGGCCGAGACTGAGCTGGCCACCGCCCTCCAGCACGTCCGGGGCGAGCCGCTGCCCCCCCGGCGTTTGGTGGCGGGCATCCCCCGGCCGCTGGAGGCGGTGGTGCTGCGGGCCATGGCCAAGGAGCCGGCCGAGCGGTACCAGTCGGCGGCCGAACTGCGGGGGGCGCTGGCCGCCGTCGACCTCGACGACGACGACGCCGAGCCGCTGGTCACGCGCGACCCCACGCCCCCCGGCGGCATCGTCCCCCTCCCCCGCCGCGCCCCCCGGGTGCTGGCCCCCTTCATCGTGCTGGCCGTGGTGGCGCTGGCCGCCGTTGTCCTGGGCGCCACGCTGCTGGGGTCCAACGACCCCGCCGGACGGCGCACGCCGGGCGGGGCCGCGCCCGCCGCCCACCCCGTGCACATCGCGGCCGTACGGGCCTTCGACCCCCAGGCCGACGGCCACGAGAACGACGAGCTGGCGGCCAACGCCATCGACGGCAACCCGTCCACCACCTGGCGCAGCGACCGCTACGACGGGCCCAACTTCGGCAGGCTGAAGCAGGGCGTCGGCCTCGTCTTCACCCTCGACGCGGCCGCCACCCTGGCCGACCTGCGCGTGCAGTCGCCGGTGCAGGGCTGGTCGGCCTCTGTCTACGTGGCCGCCCAGCCGGGCACCGACCTGCCCGACTGGGGCCAGCCGGTCGACGGCAAGACCGGCATCGACGGCGACGTGACCTTCGACCTGCACGGCCGCAAGGGCGGGGCCGTGCTGCTCTGGATCACCGATCCCGGCCCCGACAACAAAGCCGAGATCGCTGATGTGAGCCTGGCCAGCTCGTAAGCTCGGCCCTATCGGGGACGAGGGTGACGACCGCGCGCTGGTGGCCGCGGCCCGGCGCGGCGACCGCCGAGCGCTCGAGGACCTGCTGCGCCTGCACTACGACCGCCTGCACGCGGTGTGCCGGCGGATGGCGGGCAACGAGGCCGACGGGGCCGACGCCACCCAGGAGGCGCTCATCGCCATCGTGCGGGGCCTCCCCCGATTCGACGGGACCAGCCGCTTTTCCACCTGGGCCTACCGGGTGGCGGTGAACGCCACCCTGGACGAGCTGCGGCGGCGGGGCAGGCGGGCCGCCGTCGACCTGGACTCGGTGCCGCCTCGGGCCCTGGCCTCGCCTGAGGGGTCGACGGCCGAGCGGGTGGACGTGGACGCCGCCCTGCGCAGGCTGCCGGTCGAGTTCCGGGCCGCGGTGGTGCTGCGCGACCTGTGCGGGCTCGACTACGCCGAGATCGCCGAGGTGCTGGCCATCCCGCCCGGCACGGTGCGCTCGCGCATCGCCCGGGGACGCGCCGCACTGTTGCCCATGCTGGCGCCGGAGACGGCCCCGGGGAACCCGGGTCCGACGGACGACCGTCCAACCCAACGACCATGAGCACCCCCCACCCCACCGACGAGCAGCTCTCGGCCGCCCTCGATGGCGAGGACCCGGGCGCGTCCGCGCACGCCGAGACCTGCGCCGAGTGCCAGGACAAGCTGGCCCGGCTGCGGTCAGTCATGGCCGCCGTGTCCGTGGCCCCGCCGGTCGACCAGGTGGCAAGAGAGCGCGACATCGCCGCCGCCTTGAAGGCCCCGCCCGTGAGCCGGAGGGCGTTGCCCTTCGGTCCCATCGCGGCCGCGGCCGCAGTCGTGCTGGTCGTGGCGCTGGCCGTGGGCCTGCTGCTCGACCGGGGCCCGTCGTCCAACCAGGTGGCCTCTCGCGACCGGTCCGCGCTCCAGGCCAGCAAAGGGCCGGAGTCGGCCACGGACGGCGCCACCATGGCAGGCCCGGTCGACGGTGGCGACCTGGGCGAGCTGTCAGACCCCCAGGCCCTGCGGTCGGTGGTGGCGCCCTACCTGGGCGAGTCGGCCGCGGGCGCCGGGCAGGCCGATTCGGCCGCGGCCAGCACGACCACCAACGGGCCGGGGGCGCCCGCGGCGGTGTCGGGCGGGGGCGCCCAGGGCTCGACCGGTGGGGCGGTGACGTGCACGGCCACCGTGCAGAAGGAGTACAGCGCCAGCCTGGGCGGGCTGCTCTACACCGCCAGGGTGCGCTGGAACGGCACTCCCGCGGTGGTGCTGGCCTACTCGGTCAGCGACCCGTCGGCCGGGAAGCTGGACCACCGGGTCTTCGTGCTGTCCCGGTCGAACTGCGCCCTGTTGACCTACTTCACCCTGTAGGCGGGCTCAGTCCGCAGGCCGGGCTCAGTCCGCAGGCCGGGCCGGGCGCCGCCTGCCGCTGCGCAGCCACAGGGCCGCGGCCACGGGGGCGAGGGCCACGCCCGCCCAGGCCGCGTCGGGCACATACCCCCAGTCCCGGCCCGAGGAGATCCACGCGGCCCACACCATGCCCAGGGCGGGGGCGACCACGCCTGCCGCGGCGGCCGCCGATCCGGGTCGGGGCTTGGCCAGGGCCAGCACCAGCTCGGCCACCACCAGGCCGAACAGGACGCCGGCCACGAACGGGGTGGTGCCCGCCAACTCGTACTCGCCCAGGATGAGCGCCCCCAGGCTCGACGCGGCGACGGCCGCGACCACGGCGAGAAGTTGGCGCATGGGGCTGCGAGGGTAGTCTCCGGGCCATGGCGACCCCCGGCCCTGCCGCTCCTGCCGTCTCTGCTGGCCCTGACGCCCGAGGGGCCCGGAGCGACGACTGGGCCGCCCAGGCGGCCGACACCATCGACCGTGTCATCACGGGCATCGGGGACAAGACGGCCCGTCCCCTCACCGCCATCGCGGGCGCCATCGTGTTCGGCCTGGTGCTGGCGGCCGTGGGCTTCGCCCTGTTGGTGCTGCTGGCCGTGGCCTCGGTGCGGGCCCTCAACGTGTACCTGCCCATCGAGCCCTACTCCCGGGCCGTCTGGGTCTCCGACGCCATCGTCGGGGGAATCTTCACGCTCATCGGTCTGTTCGTGTGGCGGAAGCGGCGGCCCAAGCGCACGTAGCGCCGTTCAAGCGTCAACAAGGAGCAGCGTGTCCGACAAGCTCGTCCGCGACGTCGTCATCATCGGCTCAGGCCCGGCCGGCCTCACCGCCGCCATCTACGCGGCCCGGGCCAACCTCGACCCCCTGGTGCTCGAGGGCGAGCCTTCGTCCACCAGCGACCAGCCCGGTGGCCAGCTCATGCTCACCACCGAGGTGGAGAACTACCCGGGCTTCATCGAGGGGATCATGGGCCCTGAGCTCATGGCCAACTTCCGGGCCCAGGCCGCCCGCTTCGGGGCCGACTTCCTCACCCACAAAATCACCAAGGTCGACTTCTCCGAGCGGCCCTTCCGCCTCTGGATCGAAGACGTGGAGATCAGGACCCGCTCGGTCATCGTGAGCACCGGCGCCCGGGCCTTGGGGCTTGGGCTGCCCAACGAGTCCCGGCTGATGGGCTACGGCGTGTCGACCTGCGCCACCTGCGACGGCTTCTTCTTCCGGGGCAAGGAGATCGTGGTGGTGGGCGGGGGCGACTCGGCCATGGAAGAGGCCAACTTCCTCACCAAGTTCGCCGACAAGGTCACCGTCATCCACCGGCGCAAGGAGCTGCGGGCCTCGAAGATCATGCAGGACCGGGCCTTTCGCAACCCCAAGATCGAGTTCCTGTGGGACTCCGAGGTGCTCGACATCTTGGGCGACACCACCGTGAACGGCGTCAAAGTGCGCAACGTGGTCGACGGCAAGGAGACGGTGCTCCCGGTGTCCGGGGTGTTCGTGGCCATCGGGCACGTGCCCAACACCGACCTGTTCAAGGGCCAGCTCGACATGGAGGACACCGGCTACCTGATCACCCAGGGCAAGTCGAGCCGGACCAACGTGGAGGGCGTCTTCGCCTGCGGCGATGTGCAGGACCACACCTACCGCCAGGCCATCACCGCGGCTGGATCTGGTTGTATGGCAGCGATCGATGCAGAGCGGTGGCTGGAGGCGACGGGCGAGGCAGCCCACGAGATCGCCGAGACGCCGACCAACTGGTAACACAGCAAGCGTCTCTTTAACACAGCAAGCGTCTCTGGAATTGGCAGTCCTCGCCCGGTGTTGGATGCGCCGCACCGGGTACGTCACCCGAAAGCCCTTCAGGAGGTCCTCCCGTGGCCGGGAACATCAGCACGCTGACCGACAACACGTTCGATGAGGAAGTGAAGGGCGCCACCGAGCCCGTGCTCGTCGACTTCTGGGCCGAGTGGTGCGGCCCGTGCAAGATGATCGCCCCCGTGCTCGAGGAGATCGCCACCGAGCACGACGGCAAGCTGCGGATCGCCAAGCTCAACGTGGACGAGAACCTGGAGATCGCCCGCCGGTTCGAGGTGATGAGCATCCCCACGCTGATCCTGTTCAAAGACGGCGAGCCTCAGCTCCGGCTCATCGGGGCCAAGGGCAAGGGCCAGCTCCTCCAGGAGCTCCAGGCATTCCTGTAGAGGGCTCCTTCGGGGGCCTGCCCCTCCGCCCGGGCCAGGCCGGGCCTGCCGTGCGCGACGTCCAAGAACGGCTGGCCGCGCTCGGTTTCACGGCTGACGCGGGCACTGGGTCCGACGGCCCTGGGCTCGACGGCCCCGCCGTCTACGGCCCCGGGACCGAGGCGGCGGTCCGCGCCTTTCAGGCCAAGCGCCGCCTGCGGGTCGACGGGGTGTGCGGGCGGGAGACCTGGTCGGCGCTGGTAGAAGCTGGGTACAGCCTCGGTGATCGGCTGTTATACCACCGTCAGCCCATGCTGCGGGGGGACGACGTGGCCGACCTCCAGCGCAGGCTGGGCGGCATGGGCTTCGACGCCGGGCGGGTGGACGGCATCCTCGGGCCCGGCACGGTGAGCGCCCTGCGGGAGTTCCAGCGCAACACCGGCCTCACCGTCGACGGCGTGTGCGGGCCTGCCACCCTCCAAGCCCTGGCCCGCCTCACCGGCCGGCCCCGGTTCGAGACCACCACCGTGGTGGCGTCCGTGCGCGAGGAGGAGTCCCTGCGCCGGGGGCCCCGAACCCTGGCCGGGCGCCGGGTAGTCGTGGGCGAGCCGGGCGGGCTGCACGCCTTGGCCAACGCGGTGGCCCGGTCGGTCACCCGCCACGGCGCGGTGGTCAGCGTGTTGCAGCACCCCGACCCGTCCGAGCAGGCGGCCGCGGCCAACGGGGCGGCGGCCGAGGTGTTCGTCGGCCTCCAGGTCGAGCCGGTCGAGGAGGGCTGCTCGACCGCCTACTACGGCCGACCCGACTACGAGTCGGCGGCCGGACGCCGTCTGGCCGCCGAGATCCAGCGGGTGGTGCCGGGGGCGTTGGGCGTGGGCGACGGGGGCGCGTCGGCGCTCAGTCTGCCCGTGCTCCGCGAGACGCGCATGCCCGCGGTGGTGTGCGAGTTGGGGCCTGCGGCGTTGGTGGTGGAGCGATCGGCCGGGGTGGCCGAGGCCTTCGCCGCGGCACTCCAGCACTGGGCCGCCTCCCCCTGCGACACCCCCTGACCGCCCCCTCTTCACCCCTCCTCGCCCGCCCCCGCGACCCGCTCTCGACCGGATCCTCCGGGCACCCGCGACCGTGCATTTGGCGTCGAAAGCGGGCGGGCCGCGCTCCTTGCCGGTTGCTGTCGGCCGGTCAAGCTGAGGGAAAGGTCACAGCCTTGTCCACAGATTGTGGACAAACCCTCGACTGACCCTCCACTACTCAGGCGTGGGCGGCTCGGTGATGAGGGTGTACAGCCGCTCCAAGTCCTCCAAACCAGCGAACTCGATCACCATGCGGCCCTTCTTGCCGCCCATCTCAACCTTCACGCGCGTATCGAGGTGTCGAGACAGCAGATCCTCGAGCTCGACCAGGCCGGGCTGCGGCAGCCGCCCCCGAGCACCCGCCCCGTCGGGCGGGGCCGGAGTGCCCGCCCCTGAGGGAACGGCCGCGCCCAGCTCGTTGCGGGTGCGCACCGCCTCTTCCACGGCCCGGACCGAGAGCTGTTCGGCCACCGCCCGCTTGGCCAGGCTCTCTTGGAAAGCGCGGTCCGGCGTACCGAGCAGGGCCCGGGCGTGGCCTGCGCTGAGCTGGCTCTCGGCCACCAAGCGCTGGATGGTCGGGGGCAGGTGGAACAAGCGAAGGGTGTTGGAGATGGCGGCCCGGCTCTTGCCTACCCGGGCGGCCAGCTCGTCGTGGGTGAGCTGGAAGTCCTCGATGAGCTGCTGGTAGGCAGCCGCCTCCTCCAGGGGGTTGAGGTCTTGGCGGTGGAGGTTCTCGACCACGGCCTGCTCAAGGCTGGCCGCGTCGGTGACCTCTTTGACCAGGGCGGGGATGGTTTGCAAACCCGCCCGCTTGGCCGCCCGCCACCGGCGCTCGCCCGCGATGAGCTCGTACTCCCCCTCCCCCGTGGGGCGCACGAGGATGGGCTGGAGGATGCCCAGCTCCCTCACCGACGCGGTGAGGTCGGCCAGGGTCTCCTCGTCGAAGGCCTTGCGGGGCTGGAAGGAATTGGGTCGAATACTGCCGATGGGCAACTCGGCCAGAGCCGACGACCGGTCCTCGCGGACCTCAGTGGGGATCAGGGCGCCAAGGCCCTTACCCAACCCGCTGCGGCGAGCCACCGCTTACCTCCTTTGCCAGCTCGCGGTAGGCGATGGCGCCGCGAGATGACGGGTCGAACACGATGATGGGCTGTCCGAACGACGGGGCTTCCGACAGTCGGACGGTCCGGGGCACGATGTTGCGGCAGACCTTCTCGCCGAAGTGGGCCCGCACCTCGCCCGCCACCTGGTCGGCCAGCTTGGTCCGGGCGTCGAACATGGTGAGGATAATGGCACTGACCTCGAGGGTCGGATTGAGGTTGCCCTGCACAAGGCTGACATTGCGGAGCAGTTGCCCCAAACCCTCAAGTGCGTAGTACTCGCACTGGATGGGAACCACCACCTCCGTAGCCGCGGCCAGGCCGTTGACCGTGATCAGGCCCAGTGAGGGCGGGCAGTCGATCAGGGTGTAGTCGAAGTCCCCCTCCACCTCATGGAGGGCCCGGCGCAGCTTCAACTCCCGGCTGAAGGCGGGCACCAGCTCGATTTCGGCGCCCGCCAGGTCGATGGTGGCAGGCACCACAAACAGGTTGCGCAGGCTGGTCGGCTCGATGCAGTCCTCCAGCGGCGTGTCGTGCATGATCACGTCGTAGATCGAGGACTCCAGCGTGCGGGGGTTGATCCCCAGGCCGGTGGTGGCGTTGCCCTGGGGGTCGAGGTCCACGACCAGCACCCGGTAGCCCAGTTCGGCCAGGGCCGCGCCCAGGTTGACCGCCGTGGTCGTCTTGCCCACGCCGCCCTTCTGGTTGGCGATGGCCATGATCCGGGGGAGAGGCCGCACCATGGGCGAGGCTGGGGTGGGGGAGTCAGGCGTCGAGGCGGGTGATTCGGGTGCCTCATCCAGTTCAGCCGCCGCATCGGCCACCGCGGCGCTGACCAGGGCGGGAACATCGCGCCCCGAACCGACCGCTTTCCCGGTGACCAGACCCGCCGCCGCCTGCGGAGAGCCCGCCGCCTCACCGGTGGGGCCGCCCGCTGGCCCGCCGGATGCTGCCGCGTCGCCGGTGGGGCCGCCTGCCGGCCTGCCGGATGCCGCCGCCTCCCCCGCAGGACTACCCGGCTCCCCCGGCGCGCTGTCGGACCCGCCCGCCGGTTCGCCGCCAGCCATGCCCGTGGGGGTTACCGCCCCATCGACCGCTTGGTCCGCAGATGCGCCCGCCTGCTGGCCCTCCCGGTCGCTCGATTGGACGCCGGCCGTCGTATCGGCCCCATCGACGGCTGCCCCGTCAGCGTTGGCTCGCACCTCGCCGAGCGCCTGGCTGTCTGCCGACTCCCCTGCCTGTCGGTCTGCCTGGCCGGGGCCCCCGGTGGCCACCGGCTCCCCCGCCAGCGCCTCGCCCGCCACGTCCTCGGGCAACGCCTCGTCGTCCACGCCGGGAGCAGCCTCGCTCGCCTCTTCAGGCATCGGCGGCTCCGCTGCTCCCTCAGGCGTCTCCCCAGTCCCAGCCTCTTCGGGGAGGGGCAGTTCGTCCCCGTCTTCCCGGAGCCGGTCGAAGATGGCGCGCCCGCGTTGGACGAGATCGTCGTTTTCCGAGAGGGCCACGGCCCCATCCTGTCGCTCTCCCGGGGGCAGGTCAAGCATCCGGTCCATGTTTCACGTGAAACCCTCAACCAATGACCGGCGCGACTGTTTCACGTGAAACGTCACCACAGCGGTCGCTTGCTCGGAATCCCGACCCGACGGGGGTACCGTTCGCCGCACAGCTCAGCCTGGACAAGCACCTGATACCGGGCCTCAGCCTGCACGACGGGACCCCGCTCCAACCCGAGCTTGGACAAACCGGCCGCATCCCATCGGCCCGCCTCCTCAGGCGGCTCGGAGACCACAAGGCGACCCCCGACCAGCAGCAGGGGAGCGGCGCATTCAGCCGTGACCGGCGGGGGGCCGAACCCTCGGGCAACGACAGCGTCGTACAAACCCCGGTGCTGCGCATCCCGTCCGAGTTCCTCAGCCCGACCTCGGACGACCACCACCCGGTCTTGAAAGCCCAGCGCAGCAGTTGCTCGCTCCAAGAAGGCGGTCCGTCGCTCGTTGGCATCGACCAGTGCCCCGAGCGCCTCGGGCCACAGGCTGGCCAGGACCAGGCCGGGCACGCCGCCCCCGCTGCCCAGATCGGCGAAGCGGGCCGGCGCCTCCTCGAAGGCCCGGGCGAAGCCATGGGCGTGGACGATGTGGGCCTCGACCCCCCCGGGACCCAGGAACCCCAGGGCTCGGGCCTCAGTCAGCACCTCCGTCAACCCCGCCATCCAGCCAGGCTGGCGCACGGAGCCCAGACGCGCAACGACCCGCCCCGAAGGGCGGGCCGCATACGGGGACAAACCTGGTCTAAACGGGCATGATCACCACGCGGCGGCGGGGCTCCTCGCCCTCCGACGTCGTGGAAACACCCTCGATCGTGTTGGCCGTGTCGTGGACGACCTTGCGGTCGGCCGGGTGCATGGGCTCAAGCGCCCGCCGCTCCCCGCTGGACAGCACGTCCTCGGCCACCTGGCGGGTGAACCGCTCCAGCGCCTCGCGCCGCTTCTGGCGGTAGCCGGACACGTCGACCAGCAATCGGCCGTTGCGCCCGCCCGTCTGACGCTGAACCACCGTCCGGGTGACCTCTTGGAGCGCCGACAGCGTGTTCCCCTTCTGCCCGATCAGCAGCCCCAAGTCCGCACCCTGGACGGCCACTTCCACCGTCTCCTCATCGACCTCGTTGACCTGGACGGTGCCGGTTGCGCCCAATTCGCGCAGCAGCCCGTCAAGGAACTCTCGGGCCACGTCGGCCTGCTCGGCCAGCGACACGTCCTCACTCACTTCGTTGCCTTCCTCTCGCTCCCGCTCCTGGCCACGCCGGCCGCCGCCGCTGCTCCGGTCGCTTCCACTCCTGTCGCTTCCACTCCTGTCGCCGCCGCCGCGGCCCTTCCTGCCGTTCCCCGAGCTGCTCGAGCGGGGCCTGTCCGACGCGGAAGCCGAGGCGGCTGCGGGCTTGGGCTTGGGCGTCTCCACGCCGCCGCCCTCAGCATCGGCGCCCTTGTCCCCGGGTCGGCTCTCTCCGGCCTTACCCTCCCCGGTGCGCCCGCCCCGTCGGCGCTTGTCCCGCCGGTCCTCCTTGGGCCGAGGCCGGGTGGGCCGGACCCGGGCCCGCACGCGGGCCTCAGAGCGCAGCCGCCCGAACAGTCCGACCTTGGGCTCCTCCAGGACCTCGAACTCGGCGTCCTGTTCGTCCACCCCGAGCTGGTCCAGGGCGGCGTCTTTCGCCTCCTCCACCGTGCGACCGGTGGTCTCCACCCATTCCATCTGTCACCGACTCCGCTTCTTCTTGTTGCGCGCCGAGGGCTTCTCCAGGGCCTTGCTGCCGCTGCCGTTGGCCTGGCCGTTGCTCTTGGTCACGTCTTTGGACTTGGTCTCGATTGGTCGAGACTCCTTGAGGGTTGCCGCGTGCCTCGACACGTGCGGGTCCCAGCGGTACATGGCCTCCTGCTGGGCGATCCGGAACAACGCGGACACGAGGAAGTAGATGTTCACCCCGGCCGGGATCCCGTAGGAGATGAACCCGAAGAACACCGGCATGATCCGGGTCATCATCTGGGCCTGGGGGTTGGCCGCCGCGGCCGCCGGGTTGCGGGCCGTCATCTGCTTGGTCTGGATGTACTGGGTCACGATGACCAGGCCGACCAGGATGATGAACGGCAGGGCGGTCGTGAACGAGTCCTTGAGGGCCTTACTGGCAGAATTGCCCAGGTCAAGCCCGAACGACACCATCCGGCCGTGGTGCGACACGATCGACTTGTACAGCTCGGTCGATTTGTCCAGGTACTTGGGCTCGGCGCTGTTGAGGCCGTGGATCACCCGGTACATGACGATGAACACGGGCATCTGGAGCAGCATCGGCACGCACCCGGCCACCGGGTTCACCTTGTGCTCCTTGTAGAACGCCATCATCTCTTCGTTGAGCTTCTGGCGGTCGTTCTTGTACTTCACCTGGAGCTTCTTCAGCTCGGGCTGCAGCCGCTGCATCTCGAGCATGTTGCGGGTGCTCTTCAGGGTCAGCGGCGACAGCACGAGCATGACCGTGAGGGTCAAGAGCGTGATGGCGATCGCGTACGACGGGATCAGGTCGTAGAAGAACGCCAGCAAGCCGGCTAATGCTTGAAACATCAGTTACCTCATTCCGGAACTGGGTCGACGCCGTGGCCGCCCCAGGGGTGGCAGCGGCCGAGTCGGCGGGCAGTGAGCCAGGTGCCCCGCAAGGCGCCGTGGCGTTCAAGGGCCTCCAGCCCGTAGGCGGAGCAGGTGGGCCAGTAGCGACAGGGGGAGGGCCGCCCGGCGCGGGCAGCCTGGTAGAGCAGGAGCAGCCACCGCAGCGCGCGCGCCGCGGCTGAGAGACGGCGGGGGAGCACCGAGGGCCGGGCGGGCGAGTCGACGGCGAGGGGACCGCACGCAGGCGCGGGGCTCACGACCGGTGCCTCACCACGGCCTCAAACGCTTCGGACACGATTTCCTTCAACTCTCCGAACGACAGGGATGCCGCCTCAGGTGCGGCCCCCACCAGGTAGGCGCCCGGAGCAAGCCGGGGGGCCAGTTCCGAGACGACTGCCCGCAGCCGGCGACGCAGCCGATTGCGGACGACGGCGCCTCCCACCTTCCGGCCAATGGCATAGGCGACCTGCGGAGGAACCGGAGGGGCGGGGGGTGCCGGGACAAACGTTACCGTGAGCGGGCCCCTCCGCACCCGTTGGCGGGATGCGCGAAGCCGGGCAAATGTCTCCCGGTCCCGGATTCGCCAGACGCGGCCTAGGCCGACAGGCGGTGCCTGCCCTTGAGCCGGCGGGCCTTCAGGATGGCCCGGCCCGCCCGGGTCGCCATGCGGTGACGGAAGCCGTGGTTCTTGGCCCGCTTCCGGTTGTTCGGTTGGTACGTACGCTTCACCCATGGCCTCCTCGGCGACGTGCAGCGTTCCAGGGTACGGGACGAACCACTTCTCCAGCAACCTCTCGCACCCTGGGAAGGCCGGTGCTACCGTGCCCAGACCACGTGCCGACCGGCGCGACTCGGCCCTCCTTCCCCGGGGCCTGTAAGGACGAATGACAGGCATCGCCGAAGGCAGGTTTCCACAGGTGTGGACCAGGCTGTGGACACCTTGGCGGTCGGGGAGGCGGAACTGCTGGTGACGAACGCTGAGCGACTGTGGATTCTTTGCTCACAAGCGCTGCGTACCCAGGTCACCGAGGCCACCTGGCGGGCGTGGTTCGACGGCGTGACCCCGGTGAGCGCGGACGAGCGGGTGCTGGTGCTGGCCGTGCCCAGCAGCCTGGCCAAGGAGCGCATCGAGGCCCGCTACCTGGCCCTGGTCCGCGACCTGCTGACCGACGCCACCGGCCTCGACCTCGAAGTCCGGCTGGAGGTCGTGCCCGGCTCCGCCGCCCCCGAGGACTCGGGCGGGCTGCTCAGCCGCGCGGGCTGGGAGGAGGAGAGCGCGGCCACCGGCCTCGGCCCGTCGGGAACGGCAGGGAACGGCAGCCCGAGCCCGCCGCCGCCGCCGCCCGGGCGCGAGGACACCCCGCTCAACCCCCGCTACACGTTCGAGGCCTTCGTCATCGGCTCGTCCAACCGCTTCGCCCACGCCGCCGCACTGAGCGTGGCCGAGACGCCGGCCAAGTCCTACAACCCGCTGTTCATCCACGGCTTCGCCGGGCTGGGCAAGACCCACCTGCTCCACGCCATCGGGAACTACGTGCGGGAGAACTTCCCGGCCCGCCACGTGCGCTACGTGTCGACCGAGACGTTCATGAACGAGTTCGTCGACGCCATCCGCACCAACACCACTACCGCGTTCAAGCGCCGCTACCGCGAGTGCGACGTGCTGCTGGTCGACGACATCCAGTTCATGGAGAACAAAGAGGGCCTCCAGGAGGAGTTCTTCCACACGTTCAACTCGCTGTACGGGGCGTCCAAGCAGATCGTGATCACGTCGGACCGCCCGCCCAAGTCGATCGCCACCCTGGAGGACCGGCTGCGCAGCCGCTTCCTCTCCGGCCTCATCACCGACGTCCAGCCCCCCGAGCTGGAGACCCGCCTGGCCATCCTGCGCAAGAAGGCCGAGGGGGAGCGCACCCAGGTGCCCGACGAGGTCCTCGACTTCATCGCCACCCACGTCAAGGACAACATCCGCGAGCTCGAAGGCGCCTTCATCCGGGTGTCGGCCTTCGCCAGCCTCAACCGCGAGCCGCTCAACCGCGAGCTGGCCGAGAAGGTCCTGTCCGACATCATCGCCAGCGACCAGCCCCGCCAGATCACCCCCAAGCTCATCCTCGACGCCACGGCCGAGATGTTCGGGTTCCCGGTCGACGAGCTGTGCGGCACCAGCAGGCGCAGGCCGCTCGTCACCGCCCGCCAGGTGAGCATGTACGTGTTCCGGGAGCTGACCGACTTCAGCTACCCGGCCATCGCCCGTGAGTTCGGCGGCCGGGACCACACCACGGTGATCCACGCGGTCGAGAAGGTGTCCGCCCTGATGAAGGAGCGCCGCCAGATCTACGACCAGGTGACCGAGCTCATCCACCGCATCAAAAGCGGGGGATGACCGTGTGTCGGAGCCATGTCATTCCGGGGGACGACGCCCGGTTGTCCACCGCCGCTCCCCGTAGATGTCATACCCCTGTGGGATGCTGGGGACGACGACGGGACAGGGAAACACCCACTCACCTGGGGTGATGGGACCTTGTCCCCAATCCACAGCCCTTATTACCGCTATCCAATTCTTTATATGACAAGACAGAGAAAGGCGCATCGGTGAAGTTCCGCTGCGAACGAGATGTTCTGGTCGAGGCCCTGGGCACGGCCCAGCGCGCCGTTGCCAGCCGAGGCGGCGCGCTCCCGGTGCTGTCCGGGGTGCGGCTGGAGGTGGCCGGGGACCGGCTGCACGTGGCCGGGTCCGACCTGGACCTCACCATCCAGGTGCAGGTCGACGTGGCCGGCGAGTCCGACGGGGTCGTGGTCCTGCCTGCCCGGCTGGCGGCCGACATCGTGCGGGCCTTGGAGCCCGGCGCGGTCACCCTTGAGGCGGGCGAGGACGAGGCGCGCATCACGTCGGGCCGGTCGAACTTCGCCGTCCGCCTGCTGCCTGCGGCCGACTTCCCCCGCTTGCCTGCTTCGAGCGACCAGGCCGACGCGGTCACCCTCTCGGCCTCCGAACTGGCCGAGGCCTTCCGCCAGGTGGTGCGGGCCGCCTCGAACGACGATGCCAGGCCCATCCTCACCGGCGTGCTGCTGGCGGCCGAGGAGGGGGGGTTGCGGCTGGTGGCCACCGACTCGTACCGCCTGGCCGTGCGGGACCTGCCGGGCACGGCCGTGCTGCGCGAGGGCCAGAAGGTGCTGGTCCCGTCCAAGGCCCTCACCGAGTTGCAACGCCTGCTCCCCGGCGCCGACCAGATCACGCTGCGGCTGGGCGAGCACGACGCCACCTTCGAAGTGGCCGACGTGCGGCTGACCACCCGGCTCATCGAGGGCGAGTTCCCGAACTACCGCCAGCTCATCCCGTCCAGCTACCCCAACCGGCTCATCATCGAGAAGGAGTCTCTGCTCGACGCGGTGCGCAGAGTGAAGCTGCTGGTGCGAGACGCCACGACGCCGGTGCGCATGGCTCTGCGGCCTGACGGCATCGAGCTCACCGTCATCACCACCGAGGTGGGTCAGGCCGTCGAGGACGTGGACGCCAAGTTCGAGGGGTCGGAGATGACGGTGGCCTTCAACCCGGCGTATCTGATCGACGGCGTCGAGGCCATCGTGGGCGACGAGGTGCTTTTGGAGACCATCGACGCGCTGCGCCCCGCGGTCATCCGGCCCACCGAGGGCAGCGAGTACCTCTACCTCTTGATGCCCGTCCGGGTCTCGTAGTCCGGTGCGGGTCACCCGCCTCTGGCTCACCGACTTCCGCAACTACACGTCGGCCGAGCTGGCCCCGTCGCCAGACGGGCTGACGGTGATCGCGGGCGGCAACGGGCAGGGCAAGTCGAACCTGCTCGAGGCGGTGGGCTGGCTGGCGTCGCTGTCGTCCTTCCGGGGCGCCCCGGCCGAGGCTCTGGTCCGCCGGGGGGCCGACCAGGCCGTGGTGCGGGCCGAGGGCGAGCGGGACGGCCGGGCCCTGCTGCTGGAGGCCGAGATCAACCTGACCCGGCGGGACCGGGTGTTGGTGAACCGCCAGCCCCTGCGCCGGGCCCGGGACCTGCTGGGCGCGCTGCGGGCCACCGTCTTCGCCCCCGACGACCTGGTGCTGGTGAAGGGCGGTCCGGCCGAGCGCAGGCGCTACCTCGACGACCTGCTGGTCGCTGTGCACCCCCGCAACGACGCCTTGTGCTCCGACGTCGAGCGGGTGCTGCGCCAGCGCACCACCCTGCTCAAGCAGGCGGGCGGGCGGCTCACTGCGGAAGTGGCCGCCACCCTCGACGTGTGGGACGCCAAGCTGGCGGCCGCGGGGGAGGAGCTGGTCGAGGCCCGGGCCGAGCTGGTGGCGGGCCTGGAGCCGGAGCTGGGCAAGGCCTACGACCAGGTGGCGTCCACTGCGGCCGAGGTGGGCGTGGCCTACCAGCAGTCCTGGTCGGGCCCGCTGGCCGACGCCCTGGCCGGGGCGAGGGCCGACGACCTGCGCCGGGGGGTCACCACCGTGGGCCCGCACCGCGACGACCTGACCTTGGCCGTCGGGGGCCTGCCCGCCCGGACCCACGCGTCGCAGGGTGAGCAGCGCTCGGTGGCCCTGGCCCTGCGGCTGGCGGGCCATGCCATGGTGACCGAGGTGACCGGGTCATCGCCTGTGCTGCT
>DASYMT010000563.1:0-9079 GCA_036008925.1 Acidimicrobiales bacterium
GGCTGGGTGGGGCCGGACGTCCTGAACGCCAACAGCCTGGTCCCGTCGGGCGACCACCGGGGCCGGGCGTAGTGACCGGCCACGACGGGCCGGGGGTGGGCGCCGTCGCCGTCCATGACGCACAGCCCCTCCGGGCACTCGTAGACGATGCGGCCGTCGGGCGACCAGTCGGCCTTCACCCCGCCGGCGTTGCTGACCACCCGCTGCGCGCCGGTGTCCACGTCGACCGTCCACAAGCCCCCGCCCCCCACGCCGAAGCCCTTGAAGACGAGGAGCCTGGTGCCGTCCGGCGACCACCGCCCGTCCTCGGCCCGGTCGGCCGGGTCGGTGACGAAGCGGTACGACCCGTCGAGTTCGAGCACCACCACCCGCCGCAAGTCGTGGAGCGTCCACTGGGCGGCCAGCCGGGTGCCGTCGGGCGACCACTCGGGCGCCGACAGGTGGTCGTCCGGCGTCGTGACGGGGTGCAGGCCCGAGCCGTCGACCTTGGCGGTCCAGATCGCCCCGTGGCGCACGAAGGCCACACGGCCGGTGGCGGCCAGGCGGACGGGCTCCGGCGTCGACAACGCCGAGGTGGACGTGGTCCCCGCATCGCCGACCGGCCCCGCCACGGCCGTCGGGCGCGTGGGCCCCCGCCCGGCCCCGGTCTGCGCCGCCACACCGGGCGGGCGGGACACGCTGGCGTGGACGTGGCCCGCAGGCGGCGTCATCCGCACCCGCGGCCCGGCCGTGCCGTGCCCGACCAGCGAGGCCACCAGCGTCAGCCCCACCGCCGGAGCGGCCAGGAGCAGAGCCCGGCGGCGCCGGTGGAGTTGGGCGGCCCGGCGCTGCACCCGTTCGAGCATCTCGTCCACCGGCGTGGCCACCGGCCAGTGCGGGTCAAGAGGCAAAGGTGACCCCCCGGCCGTCTTCCACGCCGCCCTCGGCCACCACGGACCGCAGGCGGCGGATGGCCCGGCTGGCATGGGCCTTGACCGAGCCGGGGGCGATGCCCAGCGTGCCCGCGATGTCGGCCTCCGACAGGTCGGCCAGATAGCGCAGGACGAGCACCTCGCGCTGGCGCCGGGGCAACACAGCCATCAACTCGATGACGGCCATGCGGGCGTCGGGGTCCCCAGTCCGGGCCGCGGGCTCCGCCTCGCGCGCTGGCCACTGGCCCGCCCGGCGGCGCCTTCTGAGCACGTCGACCGACAGGTTGGCCGCTACCCGCACCACCCATGCCTCGGGCGCGTCCATCTGGCCCACCCGCCGCCACGACCGCAGGGTCCGGGCCATGGCCTCGGCGGCCACGTCCTCGGCCTCGCCCGAGTTGTCGAGCACCCGCACGGCCACCTGGAAGGCCCGGGCGAACAGGCGCGGGAATGCGGCCGAGAAGTCCCTTCCTCCGACAGGCGCCCCAGCCATGCCCACAGCCTGGCACGGGCGGGGCCCTGTCCGCCTGCCTGCGCCTGCCTACGCCTGCTTGGCCACCAGGTCCAGGTCGGCGTCCACCATCATCGACACCAGCTCGGCGAAGGCCACCTCGGGCACCCAGCCCAACACCTTGCGGGCCTTGGCCGAGTCGCCCACCAGCAGGTCGACCTCAGCAGGCCGCAGGAATCGCTCGTCGATCACCACGTGGTCCTCCCACTTGAGCCCGGCCCGGTCGAAGGCGATCTGGCAGAACTCACGCACCGAGTGGGTCTCGTTGGTCGACACCACGAAGTCCTCCGGCCCGTCCTGCTGGAGCATCAGCCACATGGCCCGCACGTAGTCGCCCGCGAAGCCCCAGTCCCGTTGGGCATCCAAATTGCCCAACGACAGGGTCTTGTCCAGGCCGTGCTTGATGCGGGCCACGCCGTGGGTGATCTTGCGGGTCACGAACTCCAGGCCCCGGCGGGGCGACTCGTGGTTGAACAGGATCCCGCTCGACGCGTGGAGGTTGTAGGACTCCCGGTAGTTGATGGTGATCCAGTGGCCGTAGAGCTTGGCCACGCCGTAGGGGCTGCGGGGGTAGAAGGGCGTGGCCTCCTGCTGCGGCACCTGGACCACCTTGCCGAACATCTCGCTCGACGAGGCCTGGTAGAAGCGGATCTCGGGGTCGACGATGCGGATGGCGTCGAGCAGCCGGGTCACGCCGAGGGCGGTCGTCTCGCCGGTGAGCACGGCCTGGGAGAACGACGTCTGCACGAACGACTGGGCGGCCAGGTTGAACACCTCGCTGGGCCGGTTGTCCCGCAGCACGTTGATCATCGACACCTCGTCCAGCAGGTCGCCCTGGACCAGGGTGATGCGGTCCTGGATGTGGGCGATGCGCTCGAAGTTCAGCGTGCTGCTGCGGCGCAGCATGCCGATGACCTCGTACCCCTGGTCGAGGAGGAGCTCGGCCAGGTACGAGCCGTCTTGGCCGGTGATGCCGGTGATGAGGGCGCGGCGGGGGGGCATGAGTGACTGTCTACCTGGCTGGATGGGCCGGTGTCTGCTAACCCAGTTGGCACATGACGGAATCCCTCGGCCGACGAATGGCCCGCCTGCGGGGCGACCTGGGCTGGACGCAGGCCGACCTGGCCGAGCGGCTGGGTGCGTCGCGCGTGGCCGTTTCGCACATGGAGAGCGGGCTGTCCACGCCCTCTGAGCGCACGGTCACGCTGTTGGCCGGGCTGTTCAAGCTGGAGCCGCACGAGCTGGTGGCCGACACCGGCTACCCGGTGGCCAAGGCCGAGCGGCTACCCGTGGTGGCCTGCCGGTACACCGAGGTGGAGTTGCAGTTGCGGCTGTTCGAGCGGGAACTGGGGCTGGGCCTGGTCGAGGGGTGGGCCGAGCGCCTGGCCACGCTGGCCGCCCTGGCCCACGACCGGGGCGAGCGCGATGCCCTCCTGGCCGCCCGCACCCGCCTCACCGCCACCACCCCCACCCCCCACCCGCGCGCGTTTCCACAGGCACTGTCCCTGTGGAAAGGGGGGTCAGACGGGGAGGACGCCGTGCTTGCGCCAGGGGCGCTGCACGACCTTGGTCCGTGACACCTGGAGGCCCCGCCAGATGGCCAGGCGGGTCTCGGCCGGGTCGATGATGTCGTCCACCTGGGCGTGCCCGGCCGCGATGTACGGGTCGATGTTCTTGCGGAGCTGGTCGGCCATCTCCACCCGGGCCTCGTCGCGCTCTTTGCCCTCGGGGATGGCGTCGAGCTGCTTGCGCATGATGATGTTGACCATGCCGTCCGGGCCCATGACCGCGATCTCGGCGGTGGGCCAGGCCACGATGTAGTCGGCCTCGTACGCCGTCCCGTTCATCACGAAGTACCCGGCGCCGTACGCCTTGCGCAGCACGACCGTCACCTTGGGCACCGTGGCCTCCGACACGGCGAAGAGCATCTTGGCCCCGTGGCGGATGATGCCCTGCTTCTCCACGGCCGAGCCCACGATGAACCCCGGCACGTCCTGGAGGAACACCAGCGGAATGCCGAAGGCGTCGCACAGCCACACGAAGCGGGCCGACTTGTCGGCCGAGTTCACGTCGAGCGTGCCGCCCAGCACCTTGGGCTGTGAGGCCACGATGCCCACCGGCTGGCCGCCCACCCGGGCGAAGCAGGTGATCACGTTCTTGGCCCACTCCGGCTTCATGGGGAAGTACTCGCCGTCGTCCACGACCGACTCGATGACCTTGTACATGTCATAGGCCCGCCGGGGGGCGGTGGGCACGATGTCGTACAGCTCCTCGCACCGCCGGTCCACCGGGTCCGAGCACGGGCGCACCGGCGGCTTCTCCGTGTTGTTGGACGGGAAGAACGACAGGTACCGGCGGATGGTCCGAAGGCACTCGGCGTCGTCGGCCACCTCCAGGTCGGCCACGCCGCTGATCTTGTTGTGGACGGCCGACCCGCCCATCTCCTCCTCGCTCACGTCCTCGCCGGTGGCCGCCTTCACCAGATGCCGCCCGCCCAAGGCCATGGACGAGATGCCCTTGACCATGGGGATGAAGTCGGCCAGCGCCGGGATGTAGGCCGTGCCCGCCGCGCAGTGCCCGAGCATGGCCGCCACCTGGGGCACCACGCCCGACAGCGTCACCTGCTCCCGGAACAGCGCGCCCGCGGCGGCGAAGGTCGACCCCGTGGCCTGGTGGATGCGGGCGCCGGCCGAGTCGAGCAGCCAGACCATGGGGATGCGCTGGCGCTCGGCCAGCTCGCGCATCCGGGCCGTCTTGTGCTCGCCCACGCCGCCCATCGACCCGGCCATGACGGTGAAGTCGTAGGCCATGACCGCCACCCGCCGCCCGTCGATCTCCCCGACCCCGGCGACCATGCCGTCGGCCGCCAGGTACCCCTTGGTCTCGGCCAGATGCGGGTCCATGGAGTCGGCCAGCAGGCCGTACTCGACGAAGGTGCCGGGGTCGACCAGCGCGTCGATGCGCTCGCGCACCGGCCACTTGCCCAACGACCGCTGGCGCTCGACCCGCTCGGGCCCGCCCATGCCGTAGGCCCGGTCCCGCCTGCCCCGCAGGTCTTCGACAAGCGGCTTCCAGTCGTGCAGCTCCGGCCCGTCGGCCATGTCAGCGGCCCTTCCACTCGGGCGCCCGCTTCTCGGCGAACGCGGTGATGCCTTCCTTGGAGTCCTCGGTCAGCGTGGTCACGGTGAGCAGGGGGTGCAGCAGCTTGAGGGCGTCGGCCGCGCCCTGGTCCCACACCGCGTAGAACGAGTCGCGCCCCAGCTTCACGATGGCGGGCGACTTGGAGGCGATCGACCCCGCCAGCTCGTCCACCGCGCCGTCCAGCTCGTCGACCGGCACCACCCGGTTCACGAAGCCGATGCGCTCGGCCTCGTCGGCCTTGACCCGGCGGCCTGTCAGCATCAGCTCCAGCGCCTTCTTGGGCGGCATCGACCGCACCATGGGGACGGTGATCATGTAGGGCCACAGGCCCACGTCGATCTCGGGCGTGCCGAACTGGGCGTCGTCGGCCGCCACCACGAAGTCGTGGGCCAGGGCCAGGCCGAACCCGCCCGCCAGCGCGTAGCCCCGCACCCGGGCGATGGTCGGCTTGCCCAGCGACCACATGTCCATGAACAGCCGGGCCAGCTCGCCGCGCCCGTCGTGCAGGTCGACAAAGCCGGCCCCCGCGGCCATGCCGGTGAGGTCGGCGCCCGCGCAGTACGCCTTGTCGCCCGCGCCGGTGGTGACGACCACCCGCACGGCCGGGTCGTCCTTGGCCTCGGCCAGCAGGGCCCGGATCGAGCGCAGCACGTCCCACGACATGGCGTTGCGCCGCTCCGGCCGGTTGATGGTGATCCGGCCCACGCCGTCGGCCACGTTCCAGAGAACCTCGTCGCTCACAGCGCCGGACGGTAGCCTCGATGGGGGATGCGGTTCACCACGGTCGCCCTCGTCGTCGGCGTGGCGATCGGATTGTGCATGGGCGGGCGCCTGGCCCACCTGGGCCGCCGCAGCTTCCGGGCCTGGCCCCTGCTGGCCGCAGGCGTGGCCCTCCAGTTGGTCGACTCCTCCGCCGCGCTGGCCGCGTCCTACCTCTGCCTGGTGGCCTTCGCCCTGGCCAACCTGCGCTTCCGGGGCTTCGGCCTGCTGGCCGTGGGACTCGGCCTCAACGCCGCGGTGGTGCTCGCCAACGGGGGCATGCCGGTGCACGCCGACGGGGTGGCGCTCAGCGGCAAGCACCACATCGAGGGGCCCGGCGACCGGCTCACGTTTCTCGACGACCGCATCGACGTGCCGTTCCTCGGCGAGGTGCTGTCCTTCGGCGACCTGGTGCTGGCCGTGGGCCTGGTCGTGGCGGTGGCCTCACTGGCGGCCCGGCCCCCGGAGGGGCGGCACGCTCAGCTCGCCGACGACAGCGGCGCGCCCCGGCTCAGATAGCGGTTCAGCGCGTGGAGGGTGGCCCGGGCGGCCGCCTCCTCGATGGTCTCGCCCTTGGCCACGCCGTAGCGGGTGCCCCGGGCGTCGTCCTCGGGCTCCAGGATCACGATCACGGCCTGCTGGCTCTCGTCCTCGACCGGCGCGGCCGCGGCCTCGACCTTGAACGACAGCTCGGCCCCCAACTCGGTCAGGGCCTGGAGGGTGGCGTCCACCGCCTCGGTGGGCGACCCGGCCGAGCCCCGTCCCACGCTGTGGATGCCCTGGTGGGCCAGGTGGACCTCCATCTCCTGGCTGAAGCTCTCGACCCTCACGGCCACCAGCTTGACCCGGCCCCGCTCGGCGCCCTCCGGCGCCCGGGTGCGCACCTCTTGGAGGTCGATCACCAGGGTGCGGTCGACGAAGACCCGCGTCCGCTGCACGATCTGGCGGCGCAAGGCGGCCAGGCCCTCGGGCACCGCGGCCAGCACGTGGACCACCAGGACGCCGTCCTCGTCGCTGAAGCCCACGCCCACCACGCCGGGCAGGCGGCGCAACTCGAGTTCGAGGTGGTCGAGCATGGTCGGCTTCGACCGGACGGAGGAGGCGTTCACCGGGCCCGCTTGGCCTCGTACAGCCGGCGGTCGGCCAGCCGGTAGAGCTCCTCGACGTTGACCGCCTCTTCCGGGGCCAGGGCGACGCCGACGGAGAAGCCGGCCGAGTCGGCGTGCAGGATGCCGCCCAGCGCGGCCCGCAGCCGCTCGACGATCGACTCGACCGACTCGAGCTGGCTGTTGGCCAGGATGAGGGCGAACTCGTCGCCGCCCACCCGGGCCGCGATGTCGCCCGACCGAAGGGTGTGGTGCAGCGCGGCGCCGATGGCCCGCAGGACGCGGTCGCCCCCGTCGTGGCCCATCTTGTCGTTGATGATCTTGAAGTGGTCGAGATCGAGCAGGGCCAGGGCGAAGGGCCAGCCGTAGCGCTGGCTGCGGGACGAGGCCTGGGCCAGGAGGTCGTCGAACGAGCGGCGGTTGAGCAGGCCGGTGAGGGCGTCGTGGCTGGCGTCGTGGCGCAGCAGGTCGAGCTGGAGGGCGACCGTCGACAGGTTGGTGACCACCGCGTCGAGCTCTTCGTCGCCGTGGTCGGGGATGGTGTGCAGTCCGGGGGGGGCGTCGGCCAGCGGGCGCAGGGGCCAGTCCCACGGGGCCCGTCGCCCGGCCCGGAAGATCTGGCGTCCGAGCATGGTGTCGTCGACCACGATGGCCGCGTCCTCCAGGTCGACCTGGTCGACCAGGCCGTCGAGCAGGTCGTACACGAAGGCCAGGCCCGACTCGGACGCGGCCAGGCCCTCGGCCAGAACGCTTGGCGCGAGGGATGCGGGGCTCATCCCCGCGTCATCGCCTTCTCTCGCGCTCTCGGCCACGACCCGACGCAATCCGCGTCGACGTGCGGCCCCGATCTGGCTGGTCATCGCTCACCCCGAGTTGCCTGTCTTTTTGGGTTCGCCACTGAGCGCGGCGATACCTGTCAACAGGGAGGGCCCGTTCCCCCACAGAGCGTATGCAAAACAGGGTCGATCCGGCCAAATTGTTCATAAAAGTTCACGGACTACGGTCGAATCATCGCGACCATCGGATTCGTCTCATTCCGGCTCGGCGGCACCGACGGGGTGTCCGGCGAAGCGGCCAAGTGGGCCGCCGCGCTGCGCGCCCTCGGGTGCCGGGTGGTGACGGTGGCGGGCGAGGGCCCGGTCGACCGCCTGGTGCCCGGCCTGGCCATCGACGCGGCCGTCCCGCCAGACAGGGCCGACGTCGAGGTTGCGCTGGCCGACGTGGACGTTGCCGTGGTTGAGAACCTGCTCTCCCTGCCCCTGAACCCGCAGGCGGCAGGGGTGGTGGCCCGGGTGCTGCGGGGCAGGCCCGCCCTGCTGCGCCACCACGACCTGCCCTGGCAGCGGGCCCGCTGGGCCGACGCGCCGCCGCCCCCGGACGACCCCTCGTGGGCCCACGTGACGATCAACCGGATGAGCGAGCACGAATTGGCCGCCCGGGGCATTGCCGCCACCACCGTCTACAACGCCTTTCCCGTCTTCGAACCGGACGAATCGGTCATAACTCGCCCGGATGCCCGCTCCTCATTAGAACTGTCAGCGGACGGGCTTCTTGTCCTTCAGCCGACCAGGGCCATTGCCCGAAAGGACGTGCCCGCCGGCGTGCGGCTGGCCGAGGCCCTCGGCGCGTCGTACTGGCTCACCGGGCCCGCCGAGGAGGGCTACGGGCCGGTGCTCGAGAGGGTCCTGGCCGACGCCGCGGTGCCCGTGCTGCACCGGCCCGCCGACGACATGCGGCTGGCCTACGCGGCCTGCGACGTGGTCGCCTTTCCTTCGACGTTCGAGGGGTTCGGCAACCCGGTCGTCGAGTCGGCCGTGCACCGACGGCCGTTGGCCGTGGCCGACTACCCGGTGCTGCGGGAGCTGGCCGCCTTCGGGTTCCGGTGGTTCCCGGCCGCGTCGCCCTCGTTGCTCGCCTCGGTCGACGCCGCCGCGCTGGACGCCAACCTCGCCTTGGCCCGTCGGCACTTCAACCTGGCCGACCTGCCCGCGCGGCTTGCCCTTCTGTTCGAGCGGCAAGGATGGGCGCTGTGAGCGACGACCCGGCCCTGGACCCCGTGCTGGCGCGGCGGGCCCAGGTGGCCCGGCTGGTGGCCGTGGGGATGCGGGCCGGGTACGCCTTGCTGGCGCTGGCCATCGCCGTCTTCCTGTGGGGCGCGGTGGGCCACTTCACGCCCCGGCTCACGCTGGCGTTCGGCCTGTGCATGGCCGGGTGCACCCTCACGCTGGCCCCGTCGATCGTGTTCTCCTACGCGGTGCGGGCGGCCGAACGGGAGGATCGGGAGCAGGGGCGATAGGAGAAATCCCGCCACGCCGGGCCCTCCCCGCCGTATTACATGCAGAACGAGCTTTTGGGGGACCATGAGACGGACAGGCAAACGCGCGCCCTGGGGATTGCTCCAGGAACGCTTGGTGTTGGCAGCGACCGTCGCTATGGGCCTGGTGCTCATGACAGGCGCACAGGAAACACCGCTGCAGGCGGCACCCACAGTTCAGCTTCCCGACCTCCAACCCGAGCGGCCGCCATACGCTGAAATCTCAGGCACCTACGAACCAACGGCAGGCCTGCTGTACCTTGACCCGCCGACGCTGCCGCTGGCGCTGCGGTTCCCCACGGTGGCCGAAAACATGGGGGGGTATCCGGTCGATCTG
>DASYMT010000564.1:0-3170 GCA_036008925.1 Acidimicrobiales bacterium
GAGGCCCGCGGCGTGCAGGCCGCCCGTCTTGTCGAACAGCGACTGCGACTCCCGGAGGCGGTCGGGCAGCGACAACAGCACCGACCGGGGCAGCCGGGCCGGGCCCGCGGGGACAATGGGGCAGCGGGCCTGGAGCTCGTCCAACTGGGCCGTGCCGCAGATGCCGCAACTGGCTGTGGTGGTCGTGCGCCGGGGGGTGATCTCGACGGGACGGCTGAGCTTGACCGTGACCACGTTGTACTGCTGCTCCATGTCCTCGGGCAGCTCGCAGTATTTGATCTCGCGCACGTCGGCCCGTCCGTGGATCACGCCCTCGCTGAGCAGGAAGCCTGCGGCCAATTCGAAGTCGTGGCCCGGGGTCCGCATGGTGGTGGTCACCGGCTGCGGCCCGTCCGCGCCCCCGCCCGCCCTGATCTCCAACGGCTCCTCGGTCACCAGCCGGTCGGGCAGCTCCACGGCCCGGCCGTCGCGCAGAGCCAGCACCCGCCAGTCGGTCACGCTGCGCCTCACAGCCGGCTCAGGTCCTCGGGCGTGTCCACGTCGGTGAAGGCCCGGGCCTCGGCCACGGCCGACCACGCGGCCTCGTCGAGCCACGTCACCCGGGCCCCGTCGAGCAGGTCGCGCATGCGCCGCCCGCCCCCGGCCACCACCTCGACGGCCCGGGCCAGGTCGGGCCCCGCGTAGCGGGCGCAGAGGGGCTGGACCCGCCCGCCCACGACCGGCACCGCGGTGCCCGGCTGGTCGGCCAGCCAGCGCAGCAGCTCGACGGTGACGAAGGGCAGGTCGCAGGCCAGGACCAGCGCGTCGGCGGTGAGCCCGGCCGCGGCGATGGCGGCCAGCGGGCCCTCGCCCGGGTCGTCGAGGGCCGCAAGGCCGGTCCACGACGGGCCCACCTCGTAGACGGGCTCGGCCACTTGGGACAGGGCGGCGGCCACGCCCGCCGCGAACAGCTCGGCCTTGGGCCGGCCCATCCGCCTGCTCGACCCGCCGGTGAGGAGAAGACCTGCGACCTGTGGCACGCCGCCAGTCTTGCTTCCTGAGCGGGGGCTGTGGGTAAGGATGGGCGATGTGAGCACCACGGAGACCACGCGCGTCCTGGGCGGGCGGTACCAGGTTGGGGAGTTGCTGGGGCGGGGCGGCATGGCCGACGTGTACGAGGCGGTCGACACCAGGCTGGGCCGGGCCGTGGCGGTGAAGATCCTGCGACCCGCCATGGCCGCCCGGGCCGACGTGCGCCGCCGCTTCGAGGACGAGGCGCGGGCCGCGGCCCGCCTGTCGCACCCGCACGTGGTGGCCGTGTTCGACACGGGCGAGGACGACGGCACGCCGTGGATCGTGATGGAGCGGCTGTCGGGTGAGACGCTGGCGCAGCGCATGGCCCAGGCGGGCGGCCCGCTCGAGGTCGACTGGACCCTGGAGGTCATGGGCCAGGTGCTCGGCGCGTTGGGCGCGGCCCACGCCGCGGGCCTCATCCACCGGGACGTGAAGCCCGGCAACATCTTGTTCTCCGACGAGGGCCATGCCAAGGTGGCCGACTTCGGCATCGCCAAGAGCGTGGAGGCGGTGGGCGACGCCACCACTGCGGGGATGCTGCTCGGCACCCCGAGGTATTTGGCGCCGGAGCGGATCGAGGGGCGGCCTTCGTCGGCCTCGTCGGACCTGTACGCGGCGGGCGTGATCCTGTACGAGGCGCTGGCTGGGCGACAGGCCTTCGCGGGCGACACGCCGGTCTCGGTGGCCTACGCCGTGCAGCACACCTCGCCCGAGCCGCTGGGCTCGCTGCGGCCCGACCTGCCCGCCCCCTTGGTGGCGGTGGTGGAGAAGGCCATGCACCGCGACCCGGCGGGCCGGTTCCACGACGCAGGGGAGCTGGCCGGGGCGCTGAGCGGCTCGCCGGTCGGCTCGCCGGTCGGCTCGGGGGCGGCCAAGGCCCGCGACGCCGATGCGGGTGGCGACGCCGATGCGACCGTTGCCATCGCGGGCGCGGCCTTCGCCGCGGGGTCGCCCGACCCGACGGTGCTGGCCGCGGCGGTGCCCGCTGCTGCTGTTGGGCCGGCTGCCCCCGCGCCGGCTGCCCCCGCGCCCGCCTGGTGGAGCGGCCTCGACCGCCGCTTCTTGTGGGTGGCCGGGGCGGGCGTGGCCCTGCTGCTGGTCATCGCCCTGTTCAGCCTGAGGTCGAAGCCCTCGCCTTCGACCACCCCGGCCGCGGCCGCCTCGCAGACCACCGCCCAGGGCCAGGCCCAACCACCGGCCAACCCGCTGGCCGCTGAGCTGCTGGCCGTGGCGGGCCGGGTGGACGACCCTGGCCACGACGGCCCGGCCGGCCCCACGGCGGCGGCCGGGCTGCGGGGGATCGCCGACAAGGTCAACACGGGCCAGGACGCGGGGGCCGACGCCACCAAGCTGGCCCAGGACGTGGCGGCCTGGCACGACGACGGCCAGTTGGGCGACACCGCGGCCCGCATCACCCTCGCCGCGCTGGCCAAGGTGCCCGGCGCCGACGTCCAGGGCGCGCTGGCCCAGTCGAACGGCAAGAAGGCCAAGGACAAGGGCCGGGGCCAGGGCGACCACCAGGGCGAGGGCGGCGACT
The DNA here is from genome assembly GCA_036008925.1 of Acidimicrobiales bacterium. Classification (GTDB taxonomy): domain Bacteria; phylum Actinomycetota; class Acidimicrobiia; order Acidimicrobiales; family JAUTXP01; genus DASYMT01. The sequence continues at coordinate 2,591 of DASYMT010000564.1, forward strand.
AAGACTTCTGCCCATGGAGCCGAAGGCGACCAACGGCATGGGGCCGGTCGAGGCGCTGGACCGCATCGCCTGGCTGCTGGAGCGGGCCCGGGAGCCGACCTACCGGGTACGGGCCTTTCGCAATGCGGCCGACGCCGTCCGCGGGCTGGACGAGGCCGAGCTGCGCCAGAGGGCCCAGCAGGGACGGCTGCGGGACCTGCCCGGCATCGGCGAGAAGACCGAGCGGGTCATCGTGCAGGCCCTGGCCGGGGACAAGCCGTCGTACCTGGAGAAGCTGGAGGGGCTGGCGCCCGACCCCGACCAGGGGATCGGCGCCGAGCTGCGCCGGGCCCTGAAGGGGGACTGCCACGCCCACTCGGACTGGTCGGACGGGGGCAGCCCCATCGAGGTGATGGCCGACGCGGCCCGCGACCTGGGGCACGAGTACATGGCATTGACCGACCACTCGCCCCGGCTGACCATCGCCAACGGCCTGTCGCCCGAGCGGCTGCGGGCCCAGTTGGAGATCGTGGCCCGGCTCAACCAGGAGATGGCGCCCTTCCGCATCCTCACGGGAATCGAGGTCGACATCTTGGAGGAC
>DASYMT010000565.1:0-15521 GCA_036008925.1 Acidimicrobiales bacterium
GGTGCGGATGAAGTCGTCGTAGGCGATGTCGAGCAGCCGCCACGTGTCTTTGAACCGCTCGCTGTAGACGTCGGCGTGCTCCTTGGGCGACCGGCCCGCCGCCTCCGCCGCCCGCTGGACCTTGAGGCCGTGCTCGTCGGTGCCGGTCAGGAAGAAGACCTCGTCGCCGTTCAGCCGGTGCCAGCGGCTCAGCGCGTCACAGGTGACCGTGTTGTAGGCGTGGCCGATGTGCGGCGCGTCATTCACGTAGAAGATCGGGGTCGTGACGTAGAAGCGGGGCACGGGCCTACAGTACGACGGGCTGGGGAGGCCTTTGGCCCGAGTACCGGACGGGGGAGGTCGTAATGACGTCGACCGGCATGGCTCGCAAAGTGGACGACTTGGGACGCATCGTGCTGCCCGTCGAGACCCGTCGTCTGTTCGGCATCAGGCCGGGCGACGCTTTGGAGATCTCGGTGGTGGAAGGGTCCATCGTGCTGCACAAGCTGGAGAGCGGGTGCGTCTTCTGCGACGGCGACCTGGCCGTGCGGGAGTACAAGGGCAAGCTCGTGTGCAAGACGTGCGCGGGCGAGCTGGGTCAGGGGCCTTCGGGCGGGGACGCGGGCGCGGACGGGGCGGGGACGGAGGCAGGCGTGGCGGGCGTGGCGGGCGCGGGCTCGCCGGACGCCTCCAGCGCGATGTCGTAGACCCGGCGCTTGGGGACGCCCAGGTCGGCGGCCACCGCGGCGATGGCGTCCTTCTTCGACTGGCCCGTCTGCAGGCGGGCGGCCAGGGCGGCGGCGATGTCGTCGGGGCCCGCGGGCGGGGCAGGCGGGGCCCCGTCGAGCACGACCACGAACTCGCCCCGGGGCTCGGTGGCGTCAAGGTGTTCCGCGGCCGACCCGAGGGTGCCGCGGAAGACCTCCTCGTGCAGCTTGGTGAGCTCGCGGGCCAGGGCCACCCTGCGCAGGGGCCCGCAGGCGCCGGCCAGGTCGGCAATGGTCTGGCGCACGCGGTGGGGGGCCTCGTAGAGCACGGTGGTGCGGGGGTCGGCGGCCACCGCCTTGACGCGGTCGGTGCGGCCCGACCCCTTGCGAGGGAGGAAGCCCTCGAAGGCGAAGCGGTGGGTGGGCAGGCCGCTCACCACCAGGCCCGCCAGCGCGGCCGACGGGCCGGGGACGACCTCCACTGTGTGGCCCGCGCCGGCCGCGGCGGCCACGACGCGCTCGCCCGGGTCGCTGATGGCGGGCATGCCCGCGTCGGTGACGAGGGCGACGCGGGTGCCCTTGTCGAGCAGGTCGAGGACCTGGCGCACGGCGGCCGCCTCGTTGTGGTCGGCCATCACCAGCAGGCGCTTCCCCTTGGCGCTCACGCCCATGGCGCTGAGGAGCTTGCGCAGGTTGCGGGTGTCCTCGCAGGCGATGACCTCGGCGTCGGTGAGGACGGCGACGGCCCGGGGGGCGATGTCGCCCAGGTTGCCGATGGAGGTGCCGACCAGGACGAGGGTCCCCGTGGCCGGTGCGATCACCCCTTGACCTCCAGGCGGTCGCCCGGCCTGAGCTGCCAGCGCTCGAAGGCGCCCGCCTCGGCCTCGATCACGCCGTGGGCCTTGAGCCGGGGAAGGCTGACGCGGCCCTGCTTGAGGCAGAGGGTCCGGAGCACGAGCAGGTCGCGGTCGCAGAAAGCCACGTCGATGGGAAAGCGCATGCCCATGGTGTGCACGGCCTTGGCGGGCTGGATGAGCAGCGCCCCCTCGAGCCCGTCCCGGCCGATGAGGCCCTTGAGCCGGGCCCCGAAGCCGTCTGCCAGTTCCAGCGCGGCGAGGACGTCGCCTTCGCGGAGGAGCCAGGCCATCTACACGTTGAAGCGGATCTCGACGACGTCGCCGTCCACGACCTCGTAGTCCTTCCCCTCGACCCGCAGGCGCCCCACCTCTTTGGCCTTGTTCCACGAGCCCAGGTCCAAAAGCTCGTCCCAGTGGATGACCTCGGCCCGGATGAAGCCCCGTTGAAGGTCGGAGTGGATCACGCCCGCGCACTCGGGGGCCTTGGCCCCGGCCCGGAAGGTCCACGCCCGCGACTCCTTGTCACCGGTGGTGAGGAAGGTGCGCCGGCCCAGCAGGTGGTAGGCGGCCCGTGCCACCCGGGGCAGGGCGCCCTCGCCCAGGCCCAGGCCTTCGAGCAGCTCGGCCCGCTCGTCGGGTTGCAGTTGGGCGGCCTCGGCTTCGAGTTGGACGCTGACCGCCACCACCTCCTGCGGGTCCAGGCCCAGCTCGTCGGCCACCCGCTTGGCATGGTCGTCAGCCTCGGTCACCTGGTCCTCGCCCAGGTTGACCACGGGCAGCACGGGCTTGTTGGTCAGGAGGAAGAAGGGCTTGAGGCTGTGGCGCTGCTCCTCGTTGAGGGTGCTGCGATAGACGGGCGTGCCCTGTTCGAGCGCGGCTTGGGCCGCTTCGAGGGCGGCCACCTCGTGGAGCAGGGACTTGTCGGCCTTGGCCGCCTTGCGCCGCTTGTCGACCTGGCCCTCCACCGTGGCCGCGTCGGCCAGCACCAGCTCCAGCTCCAACACGGCCAGGTCGTCCAGCGGGTCGGAGCCGCCTACCACGTTGGGGTCCTCGAAGGCCCGCAAGACGAAGCACACGGCGTCGACCTCGCGGATGCCGGCCAGGAACCGGTTGCCCAGGCCCTCTCCGGTGGAGGCGCCCGCCACCAGCCCCGCGATGTCGACGAACTCGACGGTGGTGTGGACCGTCTTCTTGCTCTTGCTCATCTCGCTGAGCTTGAGGAGGCGGTCGTCGGGGACCTGGGCCACGCCCACATTGGTCTCGGTGGTGGAGAAGGGATGGGGGGCCACGGTGGCCGAGCCGCCGGTGAGGGCGTTGAAGAGGGAGGACTTGCCCGCGTTGGGCAGGCCCACAATGCCGAGGCGCTCCATGCCTATCGGTCGATCCTCTGGCTCCGCTCCATTCGCTGGAGGCTACCCGTCGCCAGTACCCTGTCCCCCTCATGTCAAAGAAGACGAACAAGCGCAAGCTCCGCGCCAAGAAGAAGGCGAACCACGGCAAGAAGCCCAACTGCGGGCGCGGCTAACCCACTCCACCTCGCGTTTCCACAGGGACAGTGCCTGTGGAAATCATGGGTGGAGGAGGGGTGTGAGGACGGAGGGGCGGTCGGTGATGATGCCGTCCACGCCCAGGTCGAGCAGGCGGCGCATCTCGTCGGGCTCGTCGACGGTCCACACGTGTACGGCCACGCCGGCCGAGTGCGCGGCGGACACGAACCGCTCGTCCACGATCACCGTCGACTGGTAGGCCGCGGGCACCTGGAGCGCCACGTGGCGCATGGCCGGCGGCGGCACACCCTCCTGCACGGCCCGCCAGAACCCAGCCGTGGCCAGTGTCCCCGCCGAGGTCGCGATCTCCGGCGCGCACTCCGAGAACCGGTCGGTGGCGATGTCCAAGAACGAGGCGACGATCACGTCGTCCACCCGCCCGAACTCCCGCAGCAGCCCGGCCAACGCGGCCTCGTACCCCACAACCTCGGGCGCCGTCTGCTTGATGTCCAAGTTCAAGACCACGCCGGGGAACGCCACCAGCACCTCCCGCAGCGTGGCCACCCCCAACGAGCGGTCCGCCGGCGCCCGCCCGGCCAACGAGGGCCACGACGCCGCGTTGTCCAACGACTGCAACTCCTCCAGCGTCAACCCGGCGATGGCCCCCGACCCGTCGGTGGTGGCGTCCACGGTGGCGTCGTGGCACACCATCAACTCACCGTCCAACGACGCGTGCACGTCCAACTCGATGGCGTCCGCCCCCGCGGCCAGCGCGGCCCGGATGGCGTGCAGCGTGGACGACGGCGCCTCCTTGGCCCCGCCCTGATGGGCGTAGTTCAGCACCCGCCGGTCGAGCCACGGGTTGCTGCGGGCACGGGCCACGGTCGGACGGTAGCCTGCCCCCGGATGCTCGACCACGTGTTCGTGCAGGCGATCGGCGCCCTCCGTTCAGCCCTCGACGACGCCCTGCTGGAGCGCCACGCCCTCGATGAGCGGTTCGAGCTGGAGTTGATGCTCGGCGACATCACCTGGGAGACGGCCTACACCCTCCCGGGCGAGGGCCCGTCGCCCCGGGCCCAGGCCGCCATCACCTTCGAATGGTCCACGTGGAGCCAGAGCGCCTACCGGTCCTGGCTCATCGGTGAGGGCGTCGACGAGCCGCCCGAAGTCACCGTCGAGATCCTCTTCCGGGTCCAGCGCCTGGCCGCCGCGCCCAACCCCGCGGACGTGCTCAAGGCCATGCCCTCGGCCCCGCCCAGCCTGGGCGGCCACCCGCTCGAACAGCGCCCGCCCACCATCGAGCAGCAGTTGGACGAGGCGGGCGGCGGCGGGCGCTTCGCCCTCGAGGTGGCCTACGACGGCAGCTACGAGGTGGCCGAGCGGGTGCTGGAGAACGACGAGCGGCTGGCGGAGGACATGGCCCCCCTCGGCGGCTGGATCGCCTCCACCCTCGTGCGCCTTACCGACCTGGGGCTCGACTTCCTCCCGCCCGACGTCGACATCGACATGCCCTAGCGCCGGTCAGTCAGAGCAGGGTCGACAACGCCGTCATCGGCCGGGCCCCCACGTGGGAGATGACCTCGGCCGCAGCCAGGCTCCCCAGCCGCCCGCACTCGGCCACGTCGAGCCCCCGCACCAGGCCGACCAGGAAGCCCGCCGCGAACAGGTCCCCCGCCCCGGTGGTGTCGACCACGGACGCGGGCTCGGCGGCCACTGCAACAGCCTGGCCGTCCGCGACCACCACAGAGCCGGCCGCCCCCCTCGTCACCGCCACCAGCCCGCACATGGCGCTCAGCTCCTTCAAGGCCGAGTCGAGCGAGTCCGCCTCGAACAGCGACACGGCCTCGTCCTCGTTGGCGAACAGCACGTCCACGTCCCGCTCGATCAGGTCGAGGAACTCGGCCCGGTGGCGGTCCACACAGAAGGGGTCGGACAGTGAGAACGCCACCTTGCGCCCCGCCCCCCGGGCCACGCCCACAGCCAGCCGCAGCGCCTCGATGGCCTCGGGCGGGTCCCACATGTAGCCCTCCAGGTACGTGACCGCGGCCCCCTCCACCACCGACACGTCGATGTCCGAAGGCCGCAGTCCCACGGCCGCCCCCAGGTAGGTGCTCATGGTGCGCTGGGCGTCGGGCGTGACCACGATCAGGCAGCGGGCGGTGGGCGGCCCGTCGACGGCGGCAGGCGTGTCGTACTGCACCCCGGCGGCCCGGATGTCGTGGGCGAACACCGCGCCCAACTGGTCGTCGCGCACCTTGCCCACGAAGGCGGCCCGGGCCCCGAACGACGCCACCCCGGCCGCGGTGTTGGCCGCCGCCCCGCCCGACACCTCGACCGCGGGCCCCATGTCGCCGTACAGCGCCTCGGCCCGGTCGGCGTCGATCAGCGCCATGGTTCCCTTCACCAGGCCCTCGGAGGCCACGAAGGCGTCGTCGGCATGGGCCAGCACGTCCACGATGGCGCTCCCGATGGCCACCACGTCGAGGTCTTCGGTCATGGGCTTAACCTAGGACGCGTGCCGACCACCGATCCCGAGCCGTACCGCCTCCCCCGCAACGTCGCCCCCCGCCGCTACGACCTCACCCTCTCGCCCGACCTGGCCGACGCCACGTTCGCAGGCGAGGCCCGCATCGAGGTCGAGGTGCTCGAGCCCGTCGACGAGATTGTTCTGAACGCGCTCGAACTCGACATCCCCAGCGCCGACCTCATCGCCGAGGACGGGACAGAGCAGGCAGGCGCGGTGGTGCTGGACGAGGGGTCCGAGCAGGCCCGCATCCGCCTGCCCCACACCGCACAGCCCGGCGTCTACCACCTGCACCTCACCTTCACCGGCGTCCTCAACGACAAGCTGCGGGGCTTCTACCGCAGCACCTTCACCGACGACGACGGCACCGAGCGGGTCATCGCCACCACGCAGTTCGAGTCGACTGACGCCCGCCGGGCCTTCCCGTGCTGGGACGAGCCGGACCGCAAGGCCGTCTTCGGCGTGACCCTGATCGTGGACGACGGGCTGACTGCGGTGTCGAACGGCCCCGTAGTCGAGGACGACGGCCTGGGCGACGGCAAGCGCCAGTTCCGCTTCGCCGACACCATGAAGATGTCGACCTACCTGGTGGCCTTCGTGGTCGGCCCGCTGGAGGCCACTGCCCCCATGGACGTGGACGGCACGCCGCTGCGGGTGGTGTGCGTGCCCGGCAAGTCGCACCTGGCCGACTTCGCCTTGGAGATCGGCGCCCACTCGCTGCGCTCCTTCGCCCGCTACTTCGGCATCCCCTACCCCGGCGCCAAGCTCGACCTCATCGCCCTGCCCGACTTCGCCATGGGGGCCATGGAGAACCTGGGCGCGGTCACCTTCCGCGAGAACCTCCTCCTCATCGACCCCGACCGCGCCACCCGGGGGGAGCTGGAGCGGGTGGCCGACGTCGTGGCCCACGAGGTCGCGCACATGTGGTTCGGCGACCTGGTGACCATGAAGTGGTGGAACGGCATCTGGCTGAACGAGGCCTTCGCCACCTTCATGGAGCTGTTGTGCGTGGACGACTTCCGACCCGAGTGGGACCGCTGGGTCACCTTCGGCCTCACCCGCGGCGCGGCCATGGTGATCGACTCGCTCGACACCACCCGGCCCATCGAGTTCCCGGTGGGCAAGCCCGAAGAGGCCGAGGGCATGTTCGACGTCCTCACCTACCAGAAGGGCGCGGGCGTGCTCCGCATGCTGGAGCAGTACCTGGGGGCGGAGCCCTTCCGCAGCGGCATCGTCCGCTACATCGACGCCCACCAGTACGGCAACACCGAGACCACCGACCTGTGGGACGCCATCGAGGCGGCCACCGGCGAGCCCGCCCGGGCGACCATGGACACGTGGATCTTCCAAGGCGGCTACCCCATCGTGTCGGTCGAGACGGGCGACGATGCCGCGCAGCTCCGGCTCTCGCAGCGGCGGTTCCGGTACGTGGCCCATGACGACGACGCCTTGTGGCGGGTGCCCGTCCTCATCCGGGCCAGTGTGGGCGGCGAGGTGGTGCGCCAGCGGTTCCTGCTCACCGAGCGGGAGGACTCCGTCACCTTGCCCGGCAAGCCCGACTGGGTGGTGGTCAACGCGGGCGGCTGGGGCGTGTACCGGGTTCGGTATGCACCTGAACTTTTGCGGGCCCTGACCACCGACCTGGCCTCCCTCGACAAGCTGGAGCGCTTCAACCTCGTCTCCGACACGTGGGCCTCGGTGCTGGCGGGCACCACCGGCGTGGCCGAGCTGGTCGAGCTGCTCCGGCTGTTCGCGGAGGAGACCGACCCCGCGGTGTGGGGGGCCATCACCTCGGCGTTGTCGATCCTGCGCCGGGTCACGCCCGCCGACGCCAGGCCCCAGTTCGCCGCCTTTGTGCGGACGCTGGTACGACCCCAGTTCGAGCGGCTGGGCTGGTCGCCCAAGCCGGGCGAGAGCGAGCTGGACGGCGAGCTGCGGGGCAACCTCATCGCCGTGCTGGGCTGGCACGGGGCCGACGAGGCCGTGCTGGCCGAGGCCCGCGCCGTGCACGACCGGTACCTGGCCGACACCGCCTCGGTGGACCCCAACGTGGCCCAGGCCGTCGCCATCCTCGTGGCCCGATACGGGGGCGAGGGCGAGTTCCAGTCCTTCCTCGACCGGTGGCGCCAGCCGTCCACCCCGCAGGAGGAGATCCGATACCTGTACGGGCTGGCCGAGTTCCCCAACCCGGCCCTGGCCCGGCGGGCCCTCGACCTGGCCGTCACCGAGGTGCGCACCCAGAACGGGCCGTTCGTCATCGCCTACGTGCTGCTGGGGCCGGAGAACACGGCGCTGGCGTGGGACTTCATCGAGTCGCACTGGGACGAGTTGTTGGCCCGCTTCACGCCGCCGCTGCTGCCCCGGATGCTCGACGCGGTGGCGTCGATCACCGACCCAGCGCTCGCCGCCCGGGTGCGGGCCTTCATCGCCGCCCATCCCCTGCGGTCAGGACAGCAGACGGTGGAGCAGGCCATGGAGCGCATGGACGTGCACGTGGCCTTCGGCCAGCGGGCCGCGTCCGAGGCGGCCACCGCCTTCGACGACTAGCCAGAACGGGGGGCGGGGCTGCTCGGCGGCGGGGGCTACTCGGGGGCGTCGGGGTCGGGCTGGGCCAGTGCGTCGATGCGCTCCTGCACGCGGGCCAGCCGCTCGGCCGCCGCCGCGTGCAGCACGCCCGCCCGCTCGTACAGCTCGGCCGCGGCCTCGATGCCGATGTCGCCCGCGGCCATGCGCGAGGTCAGCGACTCCAGCTCGGCCACCAACTGCTCGTAGGTCAGCCCATCCAGGTCGGTCGTGTCACTCACCGGTCGTCTCCTCCACCCGGGCGCCCATCCGGCCCGCCGCCACCTGCACGTCGATCAACTGGCCCGGCGCCACCTGCCCGGCCCGGCGCACCACCGAGCCGTCGGCCGTGCGCACCACCGAGTAGCCCCGCTCCAGCACCCGCACCGGGCTGAGGGCCTCGACCTGGCGCCACTCGGCCGCCAGCCGGTGCCTGCACTGGGTCAGCGCCTTGTCCGGGTGCAACAGCTCCAGGCGGCCCGCCACCCGGTCCAGCCGGGTGTGGGCGTTGGCCATGCCCGCCTGCAGCGCGCTCTTGCGGTCGACCGCGGCCAGACGGGCCGAGGCGGTGTCGAGCCGGCGGGCCAGGACCTGGTCGACCGCGCCTCGCCGGGCGGCCAGCCCCGAGTGCAGCGCGGCCCGGTCGGGCACCACCGCGCCCGCGGCCAGCGACGGGGTGCCGCAGCGCAGGTCGGCCACCTCGTCGCACAACGGGCGGTCGCCCTCGTGCCCGATGGCGCTCACGACCGGCGTGGTGCAGGCCGCGACCAGCCGGCACAGGGCCTCGTCGCTCCAGGGCAGCAGTTGGGCGCCGTCGCCGCCGCCTCGGGCCAGGATGATGACCTCCACGTCGGGGGCGGCGTCGAGCACCTCGACCGAGCGGGCGATGGCGTCGGCCGCCCCGGACCCGGTGACGAGGGTGGGCACGAAGGTGACCGGGTAGCCGGGAAAGCGGGCGGCCACCACCGACTCGATGTCGGCCTTCACGGCCGCGTCGGTCCCGCAGACCACGCCGATGCGCAGGGGCAGGGAGGGGATGCGGCGGCGGGGGCGGTCGAGCAGCCCGTCGGCCTGGAGCTTCGAGCGCACCTCGGCGATGAGGGCGGCGATGGCCCCCTCGCCCACCGGCGCCACCTCGTCGGCCAGGAGCTGGAGCTGGCCCCGCTCGGGCACCCACTCGGGGGCGCCGGTCACCTGCACCCGCTCCCCCGCCACCACCCGGCAGCGCAGCTTGCGGCTGGCCGGGCAGCGCACGGTCACCTGGGCGTTGCGGTCCTTGAGGGTGAACACGACCTGGCCGTTGCCGCCCCGCCAGGGCTTGACCACCTCGCCCTCCACCGCCACCTTGCCGATGCCCGCCAGCGAGCGCGCCACCTCCACGCTCAGCTTGGTGAGGCTGACCTTGCGGGGCTCGGAGAAGAGGGGCAGTGCGTCGCTCACGGCCCGGTCAGCCTACGCCCGCCCGGGCGGCCGACCCCGCCCCTCAACTGCCGGCAGTCAAACGACCAGGAGAGCGGGAAGGCGGCGCGCCGCTACGAGGGTCAGGCGGACGCCGCGGCTGCGTCGGCCAGGAGGGGCGTGATGTCCTCGGGCGGCAGGGGCCGGGCGAACAGGAACCCCTGGCCCAGGTCGCAGCCCAGGTCCCGCAGCCGGGTCGCCTGGTCCTCGGTCTCCACGCCCTCGGCCACCGCCCGCAGGCCCAGCCGCTGCGTGAGCCCCACCACCGCGGCCACGATGGCGTCGTCCTCCCCGTCGATGCCGAGGCCGGCCACGAACGACCGGTCCACCTTCACCACGTCCACCGGGAACCGGCGCAGATAGGACAGCGACGAGTACCCGGTCCCGAAGTCGTCGATGGCCAGCCGCACGCCGAGCGCCTTGAGCGAGCGGAGCATGGCGAGGGCGGGCGTGGTCGCCTCGATGAGCACGCTCTCGGTCAGTTCGAGGCACAGCCACGAGGGGTCGATCCCGCTGCCGCGCAGCGCCTCGGCCACCACCGCGGCCAGCCCCGGGCGGGCCACCTGGCGGGCCGACAGGTTGACCGCCACCGACCAGGGCGGCGCGCTGGGGAAGCGGCGGCGCCACTCGGCCAACTGGCGGCACGACTCCTCCAGCACCCACGTCCCGATGGGCACGATCAGGCCGGTCTCCTCGGCCACGTCGAGGAACTCGTCGGGCGAGATCAGGCCCCGCTCCGGGTGCTCCCACCGCAGCAGGGCCTCGAACCCCTCGACCATGCCGGTGCGCAGCCCGAAGATGGGCTGGTAGTGCACCCGCAGCTCATCCTGCTCCAGGGCCCGGCGCAGGCCGTTCTCGGTCTGGAGCCGGTCGATGGCCTTGGTCGCCAGGGCCTGGTCGAACACCTCGACCCGGGCCCGGCCCGACTCCTTGGCCCGGTACATGGCCGCGTCGGCGTCGCGCAGCAGGGCGTAGGGCGAGGCGTATCCGGTGGACAGCACGATGCCGATGCTGGTGGTCACCACCACCTCGTTGTCCCCGACCATGCACGGCTCGCCCAGCACGTCTTGCAGGCGCAGGCCGAGCGCCACCGCCTCGGCCTCGTCGGCCACGTCCTCGCACACGACCACGAACTCGTCGCCGCCCAGCCGGGCCGCGGTGTCCTGCTCCCGGAGTGTGACCTCGAGCCGACGGGCCAGGGCCACGAGGAGGGCGTCGCCGGTGTCGTGGCCCAGGCTGTCGTTGATGACCTTGAAGCGGTCGAGGTCGCAGAACAACAGGGCCACCTGGGTCTGGCGACGACGGGCCCGGGCCAGCGAGCGCTGGAGCCGGTCGAGCAGCAGCAGGCGGTTGGGCAGGCCGGTGAGCGGATCGTGCAGGGCCATCTCGGTGAGCTTGGCCTCGGCCTCCTTGCGCTGGCTGATGTCCTCGACCTGCACGATGGCGTAGCCGCTGTCGAGCACGGCCGAGGCGCTGAGCGACACCCACGCCACCTGCCCGTCGGGCCGCAGGAAGCGGCGCTCGGACCGGCAGGGCGATTCGTGGTTCGACGCCACCGTGCGCAGCATGGACCGCACGGCCAGCACGTCTTCGGGATGCACCACCGACATGAGCCCGCCCGCCAGCAGTTCGGCCTCGGAGCAGCCGGTCATGGCGGCCAGCGCCCGGTTGACCTGGAGGAGCGAGCCGGGCTTGTCGTCCTCGGTGAGCCCGGCCAGCGCCATGCCGATGGGCGCGTCGTCGAACGCCTTGCGGAAGCGGTCCTCGCTCTGGCGCAGCCGGTGCACGGCCGCGGCCTGGTCGATGGCGACGGCGGCCAGCCCGGCCAGTACCCGCACGGTGGCTACGTCCCGGTCGGCGAAGGCGCTGCGCTCCGACGACACCACCCGCAGCGCGCCGACCGCCTGGCCGTTGTGCAGCACCGGCTCGGACACCGACTCCTGCCCGACCACCGGCGAGGAGCTGCCCGCGAGGCGGCGGGACCCCATCCATGGGACGGCCATGCCGCTGGCCGCCCGCACCACGAGCTCGCCCTCGCTGCCGTCCATCAATTCGAGGCATGCGCCCTCGGCCCCGGTCAGCTCGTGCACCCGCTCGACCACGAGCAGCATCACCCGGCCCAGGTCGCCGCCGCTGGTGGCGATGTCGAGCTGGGTCTGCACGATGGCGGCCAGCCGAGCCGACTCGGCCTGGGCGGCGGCCACCGCCTCCTGATCGGCCTTGGCCCGCTCCACCACCCGGCCCAGTTGGGTGCCCACATGGCGCATGAGGTCGATGAGGCCGGAGTCGAAGGCGGTGGGCGACTCGGCGAAGAACTCCAACACGGCCGCCACCTCATGGCCCACGAGGACGGGCAGTGCGAAGGCGCTGCGTACGCCGACCTGGGCCAGGCGGGCCCGATTCCCGGCGGGCGGGCCGCCGTCTCTGGTGCTGTCGCTGTCTTCGGGCGACTCCCAGTCGGCCCACAGCGGCTGTCGGGCTAGGCGGACCACGCCAGGCAGGCCGTGGCCCCGCGGCGCGGGGTCGTCGTCGCTGGCCCCCACCACGCCCGCCAACCGGGCCGCGTCGGTGAGGTGCCATCGGCCGGTCGGCGCCAGCTCGCCCGTCTGGTCCACGATCCAGGCCCGGCCCGCCACCCACCCCAACTCGTGGCACACCGCTTCGAGCACGGCGGCGAAGGCGGCGTCGGTGCTGGTCGCCTCGTTCGACGCCATGGCCACCCGCTGAAGCAGGCCGCTGGCCACCTCGGCCCGTCGCTGCTCGGTCACGTCGACCCCGCTGGCGATGACCAGCGCCACCTCGCCTTCGGGGCCCGCGATCGGCGTCATCGACCAGGTGATGTGCCGACGGGCACCCGTCCGGGTCAGCCAATGGTGCTCGGAGGTGGACCGGGAGCGGGTGGCCACGACCCGGGCCAGCTCGGCCTCGACCGCCGCGGCCTCCTCGGCGGGCACCAGGGCGTCCCAGAGGCAGGCGCCGCGCATCTCGGCCGAGGACCAGCCCGACAGCCCGGTGGCGGCCGGGTTGAGCCGCACGATGCGGCCGCGCACGTCGAGGACCACGAAAAGGCAGTCGGCCCCGTCGAGGGCGGCATCGCTGATGGTCGGGTCGCGTTCGGGGGCCCGCGCTCCGTCGGGGGGCACACAACCATTTCGTCAGACCGGAGGGGATGACTCAATGGCCCGACAGGATCATTCATGTCATGCCGACCGGCCTAGGCACTCCCGGACGAATGGTGCGACGGGGCCGCAGCCGCTCGAATCTGCGCGGCGTGGTCGTACGGGTGCTCGGCGTAGACGGACAGCCAGTGCCCGACCGAGTACTCGCCCGACTCGGAGTGGGTGCCGGTGCGGGCCCACTCGCCCGCTTCGAGCGACTCGACCAACTCGATGCTGGAGCGGCGGGCCGCGTCCATGGCGTCGAGGCTGGCGTCGACCGGGCGGTCGTAGTGGAGGCGGCGGGCGAACTCGTTCTCGTCGTAGCCCGCGATGGCGGGGTCGTCCTCGGCCAGGACGCGGCGGAGGCGGACGGCCGAGGTCAGCTCCGAGTCGGCCAGGTGGTGGACCACCTCGCGGGCCGTCCACTCGCCCGGGGCCGGGCGCTGGTCGAGGGTGCCTGCGGCTTGGGCTTCGGTGACGGCCTGGCGGACCTCGGCCCCGCCCGCCTTGTACCGGTCGATGAGTTCCTGACGGTTCATGGCCGCAGTGTGCCGGTCGGGGCGGGCGGCGGCCAGGGCGTTTGCTGCCGATCGCCGCCCGGTTCCTGCCCTCCCCTGTCGCCGTTCCTCAGGTGCGCTTGTGCCACCAGTGCTTGCGCATGATGACCACCGAGTCGCGGGGGTCGGGGGTGAGCTGGATGTCGAAGTCCGGCTCGGGCATGCCGTCGGCGTCGGCCACGATCACGATCTGGTTCTTCTGCGGGCCGTAGATGATCTCGTGGAGGCCCAGCATGGCCGCCCCCAGCGCCCCGCCCCGGCGGCGTCGCACGATGGGGAAGGGCTGAGGCTCGTCGACTTCAGCCTCGGCCTCCTCGGCCTCCTCGGCTGCCGACGCCTCGGCGTCGTCCTGCTCGGGGGGTGCCTCGGGCTCGTCCTCCACTCGACCGAGGTTACGCCAGGGTCGGCGTCACTGGTTCCGGTCGACGCAGAGGACCTTGTCCTTGTCGGCCTGGAGCTGGAGCGGGGCGTCCGTGCCCACCGGGCAGTCGCTGGGATGCTTCACCACGTCGACCACCTTGCCGGTGTGCTCCTCGTCGCAGCTCACCCGCCGGATCCGGTTGGGAGCGGGCTCGACGGCGATGCACTGGCCCGCGAACCGGTCGGCGGTGCTGTCGGCCCCGCCCGCGATCCCTATGCCGACGGCCGCCACCAGCGCGGCCGTGACCCACACCCCGGCCCGTCCGGCCAGCGGGTTGCCCGGGTCGATCGGCGTCCCCTCGCCCGCGGGCTTCGGTGTGGCCCTGAGGGCGCGCCACGCCTTCAGGTTCCCAACGATGGCGGCGAAGTTGGCGAAGAAGCTGATGACCCCCCACCACCCGGCCAGCAGCGTGTGGTTCATCTGGCTGCGGAACAGCGCCGTCCCGCAGTCCCGGCAGTATCGGCCCTGCACCGTGCGGCGCCGGAAGGCGAAGATCATGCCCGTGTTGGCGGTCAGCCCGACCTCGGTCGTCGGCTCCCGACCGCAGTGTGCGCAGCCGGCCGGGTCGACGGGCTCGGCGGGCGCAACGAACTCGACCGGGTGGACGGGCTCGACCGGAGCCGCGGCCCGCACCGGCGCCAGCCGCTTCCCGCAGGCCGGGCACCGCACCGCCTCCTCAGGCGCCTCCGCCCCGCAGAACCGGCACGCGGTCACCGGGTGAGAGTGGAGGTGAGAAGCGGTGAACGGGCGGCTCTTCCGTTCGGTGCCACACAAACCTCCTGGCCACAGGCTTGCGCCTAGGCACTGCCACCCAACCCTGCCAAGCAGCAGGGTTGTCATTGTCCGAGATTCCTTCCGAGATTCACGTCCGCCCCGACAGCGCGGACCGCCGGGTTGCTACGTCCAAAATGCTACCTGAGCGACACCGCGCCGTTGGGGGACGTGCCGTCGCGGCGCCTGGAGCGGGGACTACCGGACAGTTCCCGAGCACGCCGGGTCCGTCGGTGCCGGCCGACCCCCTTCCGGGTCCAGGCCAGTGGGGTCGTTCGTCGTCGGATCGGCACGAACGCCCGCGAACGAAACCCATCCCCGGTTCCCAACTACGTGGAACCAAACGTCGCTGTTCCACGGCGGCGAGTTCGTGGGGTACGCGGCGTCCCCCCGGACCCATCCATCAATTGTGATCAGTTCGTTTGGATCGAAGTTGCCGACCGGAGTCGCTGAGCGTTCGGGGCCTGCACGCATCGTTGTGCCGTATGGCTGCCAGCGGTTCTGCGCGTGGACGCTGTATTGGTCGCATCCCCCGACAAAGCCGACGATTCCGGAGGAAGACGAACGCGCGCCGGGTCTTTGTGTCTGCGCACCCCACAACAAGAGCCCGGCGACGAGACTTGCCGCGACGGCCGCTGCGAAACTCGCCGGCCGCCACGGAGAACCCTTCGCCAACATTCGCTCCCCCTTGCCGCCCGACCGCAAGGCTAGGTTCGACTAGGGCGTGGGGCCAATGGCCCGCTCGAAAGCCGCGAGTTCTGCGTGAGCAGGACTGAGCCCGACTCCGATGTCGATTCCGTGTCGTCGCACCTGCCGTCGTGACCTGACCACCAGCGCCGAAGCTGCCGGCTCGTCGCTATCCCAGATGACGCTTAGGCGGGGACGAGCGCGTAGCGTCTAATCGTGAAGCTGCCGGTTCGGTACCGAATTCAATACACGATCGACGGAACCGTTCTCGACGGTGAGGTCACTCAGCGTCAGTACGCGGTAGCGACACCCGAGATCGTGATGCGATTCGAAACAGACCGCGACCTCCACTT
>DASYMT010000566.1:0-3495 GCA_036008925.1 Acidimicrobiales bacterium
GGCCTGGCTGGGCGCCGGGGCCTGCGGGACGGGGGCCGGTGCGGGGCGGGGCCGGGAGGCCAGGTCGGGCTGCTCGGTGGCAGGCCGGGAGGTGATGAGGCGGGGGTCGCGTCCCGAAGGGGCGGGCCCGGGCGCAGGCGCCGGAGCAGGCTCGGCCGCAGCCGGGGCGGGAGCAGGTGCGGGCTCGGCCGCAGCCGGGGCGGGCGCGGTGTCGAGCGCAGCGGGGGCGGGCAGGGGGGCGGGGGCCTCGTCGGCCACAGGGGCGGGGGCCGGGGTCTTGGGCGCCGCCGCCTTCTTGGCCGCCGCCTTCTTTACCGGCTCGGGCTCAGGCGGGGAGACGTCGCGGCGAATGCCCAGTTGGTCGGCCTTGCGCCGGGCGCGGTCGGCCTGGGCGTCCTCGATGCTCGAGGAGTGGCTCTTGACACCGATGCCGAGGTTCTCGCACAGGTCGAGCGCCTCTTTGTTGGTGAGCCCCAATTCTCGGGCGAGCTCGTAAACCCGGATCTTCTTCGGCAAGTGCCCCTAAACCCTCTCGC
Organism: Acidimicrobiales bacterium; assembly: GCA_036008925.1. Taxonomy (GTDB): domain Bacteria; phylum Actinomycetota; class Acidimicrobiia; order Acidimicrobiales; family JAUTXP01; genus DASYMT01. The sequence goes on from DASYMT010000566.1 coordinate 537, forward strand.
TTCTCACTGTCGCAAACCGCGACCCTCTATCCTCGCACGTTCGGAGAGTTCCGTACGAAGCGTTCCCATCGCGCCGTCGTCCACCCGACCCCGCAGGGCCCGGCCGAACGCCTTTCGGGTGACCGCCAGGTCCAGGCACGCAGGCGAGCCTGCGCACAGCCACGCCCCCCGCCCGGGGAGGCTGCGGCCCACGGCCAGCCCCCCGCCCGGGGTGCGTACGACCCGCACCAGCTCGTCGGGCGGCGCAGCCCGACGACAGCCGATGCACGTCCGGTTGTTTATGCCCCCTCGCCCGCAGGCTCAGGCTGGGGCTGGGCCGCCTCCGGCTCCACTGCTTCTGCTTCTGCGTCTGCTCCTGCCGTTGCTTCGGCCTCTGCTTCGGCCGCAGGCGCAGGCGCCTCGGCCGTCCCATTCTCGGCCGGGTCGGACGCAGGCTTGGACTCGGGCGTGGCCGCCGCCTCCGGCTCGGCGGTGTCGCCACCGGCAGTCGCGGCCGCTTTGTCCTCGCCGTCCTCGCCGCCGTGCTCCCACTGCTCGACCGACATGGCCTCGCCGCCCTCGGCGTCCTTCCACACCATCTCGCCCGCCTCGTTCTCCACCCACTCGCCCTGGGCCCACTCCTCGCCCGAGTAGCCGGCCTCCTCTTCAGCCAGTTGGGTCTCGCTCTTGATGTCGATGCGCCAGCCGGTGAGACGGGCGGCCAGACGGGCGTTTTGGCCCTCCTTCCCGATGGCGAGGGAGAGCTGGTAGTCGTGGACGACCACCGTGGCCGTGCCCGTCTCCTCGTCGAGGCGGACCTCTTTGACCTTGGCGGGCTGGAGGGCTCGCATGACGAACTCGGCCGGGTCCTCGGAGAAGGGGACGATGTCGACCTTCTCGCCCCGCAGCTCGTTGGTGACCATGCGGACGCGGGCACCCCGGGCCCCGACGCAGGCGCCGACCGGGTCGACGTTGGCGTCGTTGGACCAGACCGCGATCTTGGTGCGGTGGCCTGGCTCGCGGGCGCAGGCCTTGATCTCGACCACCGCGCTGCCGATCTCCGGCACCTCGAGCTCGAAGAGGCGCTTGATGAGGCCGGGGTGGGTTCTCGACACCACGATCTGCGGGCCCTTGGTGGTCTTGCGGACCTCGACGATGTACGCCTTCAGCCGGGCGCCGTGCTCGTAGCGCTCGTAGGGCACCTGCTCGGCCTGGGGCAGCAGGGCCTCGACCTTGCCCAGGTCCAGCAGCGTGTAGCGGTTGTCGCTCTGCTGGATGATGCCGGTGACGATGTCGCCCTCGCGGCCCGCGTACTCCTCGTACTTCTGGTCGCGCTCGACCTCGCGGATGCGCTGGGTGATGACCTGCTTGGCCGTCTGGGCCGCGATGCGCCCGAAGTTGTCGGGGGTGTCGTCCCACTCGCGCACGACGTTGCCGTCCTCGTCCAGCTCCTGGGCGTACACCCGGAACTCGACGGTGTCGGGGTCGATGGTGACGACGGCCTCCTCGGCCGCGTTGGGCATGCGCTTGTAGGCGGCGACCAGGGCGTTGGCGATGGCGTCGAGCAGCATCTCGACCGCGATCCCCTTCTCGCGGGCGACGAGCTGGAGCGCCTCCATGAACTCGAAGCTGTTTCTCTCGGTCGGACTCATGATGCAGCCTTTTTCTTCTCGGTCTTCTTGGTGTTGAGCTTCTTTTGGGGTTGCCCGCCCCACTCGAACACGGTGCGGGCCCGCTCGATGTCGCCGTAGGCGAGGTGGCGGCCCGCCACGGTGATCCCGGCGTCGTCGGCCTGGTCGAGCAGGCCCTGGATGCGGCGCTCGCCCTCGACGTCCGGGTTGGTCTTGACGGAGATGGTGGTGCCGACGAAGCGGCGGTAGTGGTCGGGCGTGCGCAGCGGCCGCTCCAGGCCGGGGCTGCTCACCTCGAGCGAATACTGGCCGGGGACGGGGTCGGCCTCGTCCAGCGCCTCGGAGACGACCCGGCTGGCCTCGGTGATGGCGTCCAGGTCGACGGGCTCGCCGTTGGCCCGGTCGATGGAGATGCGCAGGATGCCTGCTTTGAGCTCCACGTCGAAGACCTCGGTGCCGAGGGTGTTGAGCAGAGGCTCGACAAGCTCGCGCACACGACCTGTCGGGTCCATCTGGCCACCTCCTTCAGCGCCTGGTCAAAGAAAAACGTGGGCTTACCGCCCACGCTTGCCCACCCCTATACGACAACTCGAACGGAACAGCCCGGTGAGTATAGCAACGCGGGTCTGGCAGTCGGCCCCAGGGGTGGCAGCCTGTCAGCGGCGCTCAGGCGGCGAAGCGGTCGTGGAAATGGATTCATTCGACACACGGCGCTAGTTCAGCGGGTGCTCGGTGCGCTGGCCGGTGCGGCGGTCCTTGCGCTCGACCACCCCGCGGGCCAGCGACTTGGGGCCCAGGACGAGCTGGACGGGGAGGCCGATGAGGTCGGCGTCGGCGAACTTCACCCCGGGCGAGGCGCTTCGGTCGTCCCACAGCACGTTGGGCCCGTCCAGGCGGGCGGCCGCCTCCTCGGTGCCCCGCAGCGACACCAGGTGGGTGTCGAACGGGGCCGCCTCCGAGGGCCAGACCAGGCCCGCCTCGTCGTGGTGGGCCTCGGCCAGGAGGGCCACGCAGCGGCTGGCGCCCACCGTGCCCGCCGCCGACCTGACCTCGAAGGCGGGGACCAGCTCGGCCGGGGTGCCGCAGCGGGCGCACGGGTCGCCCGGCGCCAGGCTGGCGAACGAGCCCCACTCGTCCACCGTGAAGTCCCGGCCCAGCGTGGCCCCGGTGACGTGGTGGCCGTCTCGGTTGGCGCCGGTGGTCCACGGCCCGGGCCGGGCCCGCACGGCCTGGTCGGCCAGCACCCGGATGCCCCGCGCCTGGAGCCCCATGGGGCCGATGTAGCCCACGGGCAGGTCGGGCCGCGGCTCCCCCGGCGGCGGCCTGCGGACCTGGCGGTCGCCAGGCAC
>DASYMT010000567.1:0-2730 GCA_036008925.1 Acidimicrobiales bacterium
CCACCTCGTCTGGAGGACATAGCGCGCCAAAACGGCGCGCTCTGTCCTCCAGAGTCGCGTTTGGGGCTAGGCCACCAACCGACCGAGCGCCTCGCGCAGCTCGGTCTTGTCGTAGGCGTTGTCGAGCCGGTCGCGCACCACGCCGTCCGCCCCGGCCAGGAACAAGAAGGGCTCGGAGTCCAGGTTGTAGGCCTTCACCGCGGGCGCCGTCGTCTTGCCCTGCAGGTCGGTGTAGATCTCGACGTGCACCATGCGCACCTTCGAGCCGAACTCGTCGCGCATGACCAGCAGGCTGTCGAGCACCGGGCCGCACAGGGCCGACTGGCACAGCGCGGGGGTGGCGAACAAAAGGGCGATGGGCTTCTTCTCGTCCAGCGCGGCGTCGAGGCTCACGTCGTGCAGCGGGCAGGCGGGTTGGCGGGTGCAGATGGGAGACACCCCCCGCCCGTCGGCCACCGTCGGCGTGGGCACCCGGATCAGCGGCTGCCCGGGCAGCGGCACCTTGGACGCAGACGCCTCGGCCACCTCGATCGGCGTGTTCAGCTTCTTGCCCTGCACCACCGCCTCGATGGCGTGCACACCGGGCTGCTCGAACCGGTGGCGGATGAGGTAGTAGGGGAGGCTGATGCCGTCGCTGTGCAACACGGCGTCGACCGGCCTGCCGTCGATGGTGATGGGCACGGGCCCAGTGGCCTTGAACGGCCCGCTGCCCTGGATGAGGGCCACCGTCACTCGCTGGTCCATACCGGCCACGTGGATGTAGGAGGCCACCACCAGGCTCAGGTCGACCGGCAGGCCCGGGTCGTTCTTGTCGACCTGCACCTCCCCGGGCTTCGACTTCCCGCAGGCGGCGGCGGCCACGAGGCCCGCCCCCGCGAGGAGGAAGGACCGTCGGCTGACCGGATTGAGCACCCGGCCAACCTATCCTCCGCCCGTGCCGATTCCGTTTCGCGTCGACGGCCGTTTCGTCGAGGTCCCTGACGACGGCGCCTCTCTCTTGGAGGCGCTGCGGGACCGGCTCGGCATCCGCAGCCCCAAGGACGGGTGCAGCCCCCAGGGCCAATGCGGCTGCTGCACGGTCCTGGTCGACGGCGCCCCCCGGGTGGCCTGCGTGACGCCCGTGCGCCGGGTGGCCGACCGAGACGTCACCACCCTCGACGGCCTGCCCGCCGAGGACCGCGACCGCTGGGCCGACGCCTTCACCGCCTGCGGGGCCAGCCAGTGCGGCTTCTGCACGCCCGGGATCATCATGCGTTTGCATGCATCCAAAGGCAGGCCCGAGGACGCGCTGCTCGCCCACCTGTGCCGGTGCACGGGCTGGCGCACCATCCTCGAAGCGGTCGACGGGCCGAGCACCACCCCCACCCCGCGGCGCGACCTGGAAGCGGCCGCTCGACGGGCCGAGTTGGAGGGGGGCGTGCCCCAGGCCGTCGGCCCTCACGTCGCCCTCGGCCACGGCGGCTTCGCCGACGACACCGCGCCCCTCGACGCCCTCGTCGCCGTAGCCGACCCGGCGGGCGACTGGGCAGTGGGCCAGACCCTCACGGAGGCCCGGGCCAAGGCGGCCAAGGTCCAGGGCAGGCGCACGTCGATCGACCCCCGCCCGCCCGTGGCCCTGCCCCCCGGCCAGTGGGACCTCACCCTCCAGACCTCGTGGGTGGAGCCCGCCTACCTGGAGCCCGACGCCTCGTGGTGCGAGCCCGGCGGCGTCCCGGCCTCGCCCCTGGCCAACGGCGGCGCCTTCGGCGGCAAGCTCTCCTCCATCGCCCCCGCCGCCGCCCGCCAGTTGGCCGACGAGCACGGCCGCCCGGTCCGGGTCCTGCTGTCACGGGAGGACGTGGTGCGCCTCGGCCCCAAGCGCCCGCCTCTCGCCGCGGGCGTCAACGCCGACGGCACCGGGCATGTCCGAGTGGTGCGCACCCCCGGCATCGCCGCCCGCTTCCCCGAGGGCTGGACGGTCGAGGAGGTCGACGTCCCCGGCCCTCCCACCTCGGCTGCCATCCGGGCCGCGGGCTGGGCCGAGGCCGCCGTGTTGCGAGCCGCCCTCGACAAGGACCCGGCCGTCACTGCGCCGAACGGCGCGCAGGCCACCGCCGCCTTCCAGCCGGACGGCACCCTGCGCGTCACCGTCGCCTGCGGCGCCCCGCTCGACGAGGTGGTGCTGCGCTCGTACTGCATCGGCGCGGCCCACATGGCCCTGGGTTGGGTCCGCGCTGAAGGTCTCTACGTGGACGACGACGGCGTGCCCCACGACCTCACCATCCGCTCCTTCGGCATCCTGCGGGCCAAGGACATGCCCAACGTGGACGTGGTGATCGAGCCGTCCGACGGCCCGCCGGTGAACGGCTCCGACGCCGTCTTCGCCGCCGTGGCCGCGGCCGCCTGGCTGGCCGACGGCCTGCCCCCGACCTGGCCCACGAAAGGGCCGACGAAAGGAACCCGATGAGCAAGCCTGTCGGCCCCTACACCCCGATCGTGCGCGCAGGCGAGTGGCTGGTGGTGTCCGGCCAGATCGCCCTGCGGGACGGCGCACTCATCCAGGACGCGGACAGCAAGGCCCAGACCGCGCAGGCGATGTCGAACCTGCGGGGCCTGCTCGAAGGAGAGGGCGCGTCGCTCGGCCAGGTGGTGAAGACCACCGTCTTCCTGACCGACATGGCCGACTACGCGGCCATGAACGAGGCCTACATCGAGGCGTTCGGCGACCACCGCCCGGCCCGGTCCGCCGTC
>DASYMT010000568.1:0-2602 GCA_036008925.1 Acidimicrobiales bacterium
CCGTTGGCCGCAGGGGCCTCGCTCGGCGCCGAGGGGGCCTCGGACGTGTCGGCCGGGGCGATGGGGGCCTCGGCCGTGTCGACCGCAGTAGCCACCGCGCCGGGCTCGTCGCCGCCCGCCTCGACCGCCGCGTCGGCCTTCTTGCGGGTCCGGCGGGGCTTCTCCTCGGTCCCGTTGTCGGCCTCGACGCCGGTGGCCCGCAGGATCTGCGTCACCAGGTTGGCCTTGGATGTCCGGGAGCCGGGGTTGAGACCCATGGCACCCGCGATCTGCTGGAGCTCGTCGCGCTCTTTGCGCTCAAGGACCGAGCGTTCGAGCTGTGGCTCTCCGCTCATGTGCACCTCGCTTGAAAGTCAGAGAAAAGGGGTGAAAACGAGACCGGGGAGAAGGAGCGAGGGCGAGTCGGTGCCGCCAGCATGAGGACCCGTATGCCCTTGCGCCGCCCCCGGACATCCTCCAAATGGAGCGCCGAGCCCGAGACGGCTAGCGATTTCGCCCCACATGCTACCCGCAGGGGCGGACTACGGCAATCCGCCCTCGGTCAACCCCTCCAAGAAGGCCATGTCGGACCGGACCAGGATGGGGTCCACCTTGGCCCACTGGGCCGCGCCGGCAGCATCGGGCGCAGCCCGGGCGGCCAGCACCCGGCCCAGGTACCAGGCCTGCCGCTCGCGCACCGCGGCCCACAGCCCGTCGTCCGCGGGCATGCCGTAGGCCGAGCAGAACAGCGCCGCCCGAGCCCGCCGGTCGGGCGGCGCGGGCCAGCCGATGCGCACGCACTCGGCGTCGTCGTACAGCGGGGCGAAGTGCCACACGGCCAGGGCCACGTCCGACACCGCCGGGCCCGGCTCGGCCTGGTCCCAGTCGATCAGCCCCACCGCCGTCGGCCCGTCGAACACCACGTTCCACGGGCCCAGGTCGTTGTGGCACCAGCCCGGCGCGGCCTGGTGGAAGCGCCGCAGCAGTGCGGCCACCGAGGCCAGGGCGGCGTCGGACCGCACGTCCGCAGTCAGCGGCCGCATGCCCGCGGTTCCCTCGACCCAGGTCACCGTCTCCCACGGCCCGTCGAGGGCGACGGGCCGGGGCCCGATCCCGTCGGGCAGCGACCGCAGCAGCTCATGCACGGCGGGCGACCACGGCCCGGCCGGACGGCGCAGGAGCCGGGCGGTCAAACCCCCAGCTCGGCCCGGATGGCGTTGTAGTCGGCGTCCACCGGGGTGGGCACCGCGATCTGGCCGATGGCGATGTCGGGGTCCTTGAGCCCGTGGCCGGTGAGGACGCACACGACGGTGGACCCCGGCTCCACGCCGAACTTCAACAGCCCCGCCACCGATGCGGCCGACGCGGGCTCGCAGAACACCGACTCGGTGGCGGCCAGGAAGCGGTAGGCGGCCAGGATCTCCTCGTCGGTCACGGCCTTGATCGACCCGCCCGACTCCGACGCCGCCGCGGTGGCGCCATACCAGGAGGCCGGGTTGCCGATGCGAATGGCGGTGGCCACCGTCTCCGGCTTCTCCACCGGCCTGCCCTCCACGATGGGCGCCGCGCCCGCGGCCTGAAAGCCCAGCATCTTGGGGAGGCGGGACACCTTGCCCGCGTCCTGATACTCCCGATAGCCCTTCCAGTAGGCGGTGATGTTGCCCGCGTTGCCGACCGGGATGCAGTGGTAGTGGGGGGCGTCGCCGAGCACGTCGACAATCTCAAAAGCGCCGGTCTTCTGGCCCTCGATGCGGAACGGGTTGATGCTGTTCACCACCGTCACCGGGGAGCGCTCCCCCAGCTCGCGCACGATGGCCAGGGCGTCGTCGAAGTTGCCCCGGATCTGGAGGACCCGAGCCCCGTGGATGAGGGCCTGGGCCAGCTTGCCCAGGGCGATGTAGCCCTCAGGGATGAGTACCGCGCAGGTGAGCCCGGCCCGGGCCGCGTAGGCCGCGGCCGACGCCGAGGTGTTGCCCGTCGACGCGCACACCACCGCCTTGGCCCCCTCCTCGGCCGCCTTGGAGATGGCCAGCGTCATGCCCCGGTCCTTGAACGAGCCGGTGGGATTGAGGCCCTCGAACTTCAGATAGACGGTGGCGCCCGCCCGCTCCGACAGCCTGGGCGCGGGCACCAGCGGGGTGCCGCCCTCCAGGAGCGTGACCACCGGGGTCCCGGGGCCCACCGGGAGGAAGGAGCGGTACTCCTCGATCAGCCCCCGCCAGCCCGGTGCCCCCACGGTCATTCCGGGCCGACGACCCGCAGCAGCGAGCCGATGCGGTGGACGGCGTCGAGCTCCCGCAGCCCGTGGAGGGTGGCCTGCACGTCGCGCTCGCGGGCGGTGTGGGTGATGAAGACCAGGCGGGCCTCACCGGACGCGTCGTCCAACTGGAGGTCGTCCTGCTCCATGGAGCGGATCGACACGCCGTGCTCGCCGAACACGGTGGCCACCGCGGCCAGCACGCCGGTGCGGTCGGCCACTTCGAGGTTGATGTAGTACTGCGAGCGCAGCTCGTCGATGGAGCGCAGCGTGGCCCGGCCGACAGAGCCGGCCCGGCCCGGCCCGCCCGACCGCAGGTTGTGGGCCGCGTCGATGAGGTCGCCCAGCACGGCCGACGCGGTGGGC
>DASYMT010000569.1:0-11542 GCA_036008925.1 Acidimicrobiales bacterium
GCGGGGTCTTCAGCTTCGGCGGCGCCCCCTTCCGCGGCTCGCTCGGCGGCAGGCAGACGGCCCCGGTGGTCGGCCTGGCCGGCGTCGGCGCGGGCTCGGCCAGTGGCTACCGCCTGGCCGCGGCGGACGGCACCGTCACCGCCTTCACTGCCTTCACCGCCTGACGGGGGAGCGACGGGCGACGGGCGACGGGCGAGACTGGGCCGCCCGCATCTCTCACACTCGCAGCCAGCGGCGACGAAGACGGTTGTGTCAGAGGGAGGCGGCGAGTTCGGGCCAGAGCTCGCCCGCGGCCAGCAGGCCGTTCCAGAACATGTCCATGATCATGCGCTCGTTGGGCGCGTGGAACCGGTCGTCGGGCAGGCCCACGCCGAGATACAGCACGGGAGCACCCAGCACCCGGCCCAGTGCCTCCTCCGGCCCGCTGCCGCCCTCGCGGGTGAGCAGCGGCTCCTTCCCGAACACCCGTCCCACCGCCCGCCGTAGCGCGCCCACGGCCGGGTGCGAGACGTCGGTCAGCGCGGGCGCCACCCCCGGCCCCTCCCAGTGCACGTCCACCTCGCACCACGGGGGCACGGTCGAGCGCACCCAGGCCTCGAAGGCGGCGCCCACGACGGCGGGGGACTGGTCGGCCACCAGCCGGAACGACACCTTCACGTTGGCCGAGGCGGGCACGATGGTCTTGATGCCGGGCCCGCCGTAGCCCACGGTGATGCCGACCACGTCGCACGTGGGCCGGGCCCAGATGCGCTCCAGCGTCGAGTGCCCGGCCTCGCCGACCAGCGCGCCGACGCCCGCCATCTCCCGCCACGAATCGTCGGAGAACGGCAGGGCGGCGAAGGACGCCTCCTCGTCGGCCGTGAGCGGCCGCACGTCGTCGTAGAACCCGGGCACCGTCACCCGCCCGTCGCCGTCGTGCAGCCCCGCCACCAAGGCGGCGGCCACGTGGGCCGGGTTCGGCACCGCGCCGCCGAACGAGCCCGAGTGCAGGTCGATCCGGCCGGTCCGAAGATGGATGTCGAACGCCACCAGCCCGCGCATCCCCGTGCACACGGACGGCACGTCGGCCGACCACATGCCGGTGTCCGACACCACGACCACGTCGCAGTCGAGCCGGTCCCGCTCCCGCGACAACAGCGGCTCGAAGTGGGGCGAGCCCACCTCCTCCTCGCCCTCGATGAGGAACTTGACGTTCACCGGCAGCCCGCTAGAGCCAGAGCCAGAGCCGGCGCGCAGCAAGCCCCGCACCGCCTCGATCTCGTACAACACCTGGCCCTTGTCGTCGACCGCGCCGCGGGCCCGGCACTCGCCGTCCACGATGACCGGCTCGAAGGGCGGCGACGTCCACTCCTCCAGCGGGTCGACCGGCTGCACGTCGTGGTGCCCGTAGACCACCGCGGTCGGCGCACTCGGGCCCGCCCCGAGCCACTCGCCGTACGCGGCGGGCGCGCCCTCGGTCTCCAGCAGGCACACGTTGTCGAGGCCCGCCTCCTCCAACAAAGCGGCGGTGAACGAGGCCGAGGCCCGCACGTCCGCCGCGTGGTCCGGTTGGGACGAGATGGACGGGATGCGCAAATAGTCGAACAGCGTCTGCACGATGCGGTCGCGCTCTGCCTCGACATAGCCGGCCAACCGCAACGTCGAATCCATGCGCGGACCCTAACCTCCATCATCGATGACGCCGACCGAGCCCGTCCTGCGCCACCCCGAGAGCGACGACGAGGTTGAACGCTGCTTCGATCTCGTCCACCGGGCCTTCAACTTCCCGCGCGACGACGTCGAGCGGTTCAAGGGCGAGACCGACCGCGACCGGGCCCTCGCCGTCTTTGTGGGCGACGAGGCGGCCGCCTTCTCCCGCATCCGCCCCTTCGGCCAGTTCTTCGGCGGCCGGTCCGTGCCCATGGCGGGCTACTCGCCGGTGGGCGCGGCCCCCGAGTTCCGGGGCCGGGGCTTCGGCTCCATGGTCACCGCGGGCCACTACGCCGACCTGCGGGACCGGGGCGAGGTCGTCGCCGCCCTCTACCCGGCCACCACCGCCCTCTACAAAGGCGTGGGCTTCGGCATCGGCGGCGTGTGGGGCGAGCACACCGTCCCGGCCCGCAGCCTCCAGACCCTGCGCCCGCCCGGCGGCGTGGTCGTGCGCCGGGGGACAGAGGCCGACATCCCGGCGGTCAAGGCCCTCTACCGCCAGGACGCGGCCCGCCACGACGGCCATCTCGACCGCCCCGACGTGTGGTGGGACGGCCGCCTCTTCCGGGAGTTCGACAAGGTCCACCTCTACGTGGTCGACGGCGAGCATCCCGGCGCGCTGGCGGGCTACACCCGGTACACCCACGAGTCCCGCCGCGACTGGGGCTACACCGTCGTCGTCCAGGACCTGGTGGCCCCCGACGCCGACGTGGCCCTGGCCCTGTGGCGGCTGGTCGGCTCGTCGTCCACCCTGTCGCCCGAGGTGCGCGTCGTCGGCCCGCCCGAGCACCCGCTGCTGCTCACGCTGCCCGAGCAGGACCTCGAGCCCCGTCAGGCCCTGCGCTGGATGGTCCGCCTGGTCGACATGGCCGGCGCCTTCGGGGCCCGGGGCTACGCGGCCGACCGTCGGGCCGCCGTCGACCTCGACATCGACGACGGGCACTGCCCCTGGAACGCGGGCCGCCACCGGCTCGTCATCCAGGACGGCGAGGGCAGGCTGGAGAAGGGCGGGTCGGGCACGATCAAGGCCACGCCCACCGCCCTCGCCTCGCTGTACACCGGCTACGCCACGGCCCAGGCGCTGCGCACCGCGGGCCACCTGACCGGCGCCTCCGAAGCTGCGTTGACCATGCTGACGAACGTGTTCGCGGCGCCCACCCCCTGGATGGCCGACTTCTTCTGATGCCCAGCTCAGGCCCCCGATGACCCAGCTCGCCGACCTGCTGGCCGACCTGGCCGCCGCCCTCGACGCCAAGCGGGTCCACGCCGACCCCCTGGAGCTGACCCTCTACGCCCGCGACGCGTCGGTGATCGAGGGCCAGGCGGGCGTGGTCGTCTTCCCCACCACCACCGAGGAGGTGCAGGCCGTGGTCCGCGTCGCCCGGGCCCACGGCCGTCCCATCACGCCCCGGGGCTCGGGCACCGGGCTGTCGGGCGGGGCCGTCCCCCTCGACGACGCGGTGGTGGTCGTCACCACCCGCATGGACCGCATCCTCGAGGTGGACGAGGAGGACCGGGTGGCGTGGGTGCAGCCCGGCGTGCTCAACCTCGACCTGTCCCGGGCCGTGGCCCACCTGGGCCTGCACTTCGCCCCCGACCCGTCGAGCCAGCAGTCCTGCTCGGTGGGCGGCAACGTGGCCAACAACTCGGGCGGGCCCCACTGCCTGGCCTACGGCGTGACCAGCGCCCACGTGCTGGCCGTCGAGGTCGTCCTGCCCGACGGCAGCCTCACCCTTCTCGGCGGGCTGGACGCCGACCCCGCGGGCTATGACCTGCGGGGCGCCTTCGTGGGCAGCGAGGGCACCATGGGCATCGCCACCCGCATCGCCGTGCGCCTCACGCCCATCCCGCCCGACGTGCGCACGCTGCTGGCCGACTTCCCCACGGTCGAGGGGGCCGCCGCGGCGGTGACCGGGATCATCGCCGCGGGCATCGTCCCCGCCGCCCTGGAGATGATGGACGCCGAGATCACCCGGGCGGTCGAGGCCTACGTGCATGCGGGCTTCCCCACCGACGCGGCGGCCGTGCTGCTGGTCGAGGTGGACGGCATGACCGGCGGGGTCGACGCGGCCGCCGCCGCCGTGCAGGAGGTGTGCGGGGCCAACGGCGCCCGCCACGTGCGCATCGCCCAGGACATGGCCGAGCGGGCCCTGCTGTGGAAGGGCCGCAAGTCGGCCTTCGGCGCCATCGCCCGCATCGCGCCCAACTACTACCTGCACGACGCGGTGGTGCCCCGCACCAAGCTGGTCGAGGTCCTCAACCAGGTCTACGAGATCGCGGCCCGGCACCAGCTCGTGATGATGAACGTGTTCCACGCGGGCGACGGCAACCTGCATCCGCTGATCGTCTTCGACCGCCGGGTGGAAGGCGTGATGGAGCGGGTCCACCACGCGGGCGCCGAGATCATGGAGGTGTGCGTGGCCGCGGGCGGCGTGCTGTCGGGCGAGCACGGCATCGGCCTGGAGAAGCGGGACTTCATGGGCCTCATCTTCAGCCCCGACGACCTCGACGCCCAGGCCCGCCTGCGCGACGCCTTCGACCCTGAGGGCATGTGCAACCCCCGCAAGGTGCTGCCCGCCGGGTCCCGCTGCGGCGACCTCCAACAGGTGCCGGAGGGCGCATGGATCTGAGTGCCTTCATTACCGAGGTGGGGGCCGCCGGGCCCGTCGTCCCGGTGGGCGGCGGCACCCACTGGACGCCGGTGGGCGACGGGCGGCGGGTGCGCGCCCCGGACGGCATCGTGTCGTACGAGCCCGCCGAGATGGTGGTGCGGGTGGGTGCGGGCACCACCGTTGCCGCGCTGGACGAGGCCCTGGCCGCCGCGGGCCAGATGGTCCCGCTCGACCCGGCCGACCCGCAGCGGGCGACGGTCGGCGGGGTTCTGGCCGCGGGGGGGAGCGGGCTGCGCAGGCTGCGCTACGGGCCGGTGCGCGACACGCTGCTGGAGGCGCGCTACGTGTCGGCCGAGGGGCGGCTGGTGAAGGCGGGCGGGCCGGTGGTGAAGAACGTGAGCGGGTTCGACCTGTGCCGGCTGCTGGTCGGCTCGCGCGGGACGCTCGGCGTGCTGGCCGAGGTGGTGCTGCGGGTCCAGCCCCGGCCCCGCGTGACCCGGTGGCTGATGGGCGCGGGCGACCCCCTCGCGGCCCGCCGCCGCCTCTTCCGCCCGTCGAGCATCCTGTGGGACGGGGAGATGACGTGGGTGCTGTTGGAGGGTGACGCGGTCGACGTGGCGGCCGAGGCCGGTGCCCTGGGGGCGGGCTTCGTCGACGTGCAGGGCCCGCCCGCCCTGCCGCCCCACCCGTGGTCGCTGCGCCCCTCCGACCTCCGCGACCTTTCACCTCGCGTTTCCACAGGCACTGTCCCTGTGGAAACGCGCGTTGGAGGGGCGAGGTTTGTGGCGGAGGTGGGCATCGGCACCGTCCACCGCGAGGACCCGCAGCCGCCTCGGCCCATCGACCCGCTGCACCAGAAGGTGAAGGACCTGTTCGACCCCACCAACCGACTCAACCCCGGAGTGCGAGTGGCATGAGCAAGGGCTTCAAGCTGAACCTGGACGACGACGAGCTGTCGTCGTGCGTGTCGTGCGGGCTGTGCCTGCCCCACTGCCCCACCTATCGGGTGACGGGAGAGGAGTCGGCCTCGCCCCGGGGCCGCATCACCGCCATGCGGGCCGTGCAGTGGGACGGCGCCCCGGCCGACGACACGTTCACCGCCTTCATGGACCGCTGCGTGCTGTGCCGGGGCTGCGAGGTGGCGTGCCCCTCCTCGGTGCCGTTCGGCAAGCTGATGGAGGAGACCCGCGCCGCGCTGCCGGTGCCGTGGTGGAAGGCGCTCGGGTTCAAGGTCGTGGGATGGCACCGGCTGCTGCTGGCGCTGTCCACGCTGGGCGCGTTGGTCCAGCGGCTGGGCGTGAGGCTGCCCGGCCTGCCCCGGCTGCCGCTGCGCCGCGAGCGCCTGGTGGCGACCGGCGACGACGTGGTGCTGTTCACCGGCTGCGTGATGGACGCGTGGCTGCGGCCCACCCACGCGGCGGCCAAGCGGGTCATCGAGTCGACCGGCGCGGGCGTGGCCCTGCCCGGCCCGGGCGCGTCGTGCTGCGGGGCGCTGTCGATGCACGCGGGCCTCATGGACCACGCCCGCAGCCTGGCCCGTCGGACCATCGCCGCCTTGCCGGGCGACACGCCGATCGTGGTCGACTCGGCCGGGTGCGGCGCGGCCCTGAAGGACTACGGCCGGCTGCTGGGCACGCCCGAGGCCGAGGCGTTCAGCGCCCGGGTATACGACGTGTCGGAGTGGCTGGCCCTGCACGCCGACCGGCTGCCCGCCCCGGCCCGTCGACACGCCGAGCCGGTGGCCATCCAGGACGCGTGCCACCTGCGCCATGTGCAGCGGGCCCACGAGCACGTGCGCACGGTGCTGCGGCCCTACGCCGACCTGGTGGAGCTGGACGACGAGGGCCTGTGCTGCGGCGCGGGCGGCGCCTATTCGGCCCAACAGCCGGAGTTGGCACGGGCCATCAGGGACCGCAAGGTGGCGGCCGTGGCCAGGTCGGGGGCCAAGGTGGTGGCGTCGGCCAACCCGGGCTGCGCGCTGCATCTGGCCGAGGCCGGGCTCACCGTGCGGCACCCCGTGGAGATCATGGACGAGGCGATCAATGGCTGGTGAGTTCGACGAGATCAGAGGCCGGTTGGAGGCCGTCGCCGAGGAGCTGGCCGACCTGGCCATCCAGCGGCTGAAGGAGTCGATCGACGCGGGTGGGACCGAGCTGCCGGTGGACGAGCGCAGGCTGACCCGGGCCCGTCGGGCGGTGGAGAAGGCGGCCGCCATCCTGCGCGAGCCCGACGACCTGGAGTAGGCCGAGCCGGGGCAGACCGGCGGGCGGCCGGGCCGTGATCTACGAGGAGGTCGTCTCGGGGACCCGCACCGGGACCCGCACCCGCCGCACGGTGGCGATGGGCTCGGGCTGAGGCCCGTCGATGGCCTCGCGCAGCTTGTCGAAGGCGGCGCGGGCCTCGGCGTTGACCGGCCTGCGGTGGCCGTGGCGCTCGACCTGGGCGGCCTGCTGCTGGGCCCGCTCGACGATGCCCTTGGCCGCGGCCTGGGCCGCTTCGAGCACCTCGGCGGTGGCCTGGCCCAGGGAGGCGACCAGCTCGCGCTCGACGCCCGCGGAGGGGGCCGACAGGCGGGCGATCTCGTCCAGCAGGGCCTGTTCGCGGGCCAGCGCCGAGAACAGCTCGGCCCGCAAGGCCGCGACCTCCTCGCCATCCTCCGGTCCCATTGCCAGTCGTCCGCCGGCCTTCGGCGGTGCACCGAACACGGGAGCGGCGGGGGCAGGGGCCGCGGCAGGCGGGGAAACGGCGGCGGACACGGCGGCGAAGGCAGGCTCGTCGGCCGCGGCCCGCACGCCCTTGCCCAGCACCAGCCGGGCCGCCACGGCGGCCAGCACGAAGCACACGCCCGCCACGGCCAGCGCCACCCGCAGGCCCGCGTGCACGCCCAGCCACCCGGCCAGGGTCACGCCCGCCAGATAGGCCACGTCGAGCACGGTCTCGGAGGCGGCCACGATGCGGCCCCGCAGGCGGTCGGGCGTGCGGTACTGGAGCAGCGACTGGTAGGCGATCGTCCCCACCGCGTTGCCGGACCCGGCCATGAGCCACAGCCCGAGCAGCGACGACAGCATCATCGACCGGGACGCGCACAGCACGGCCAGTCCCACCAGCAGCACGCTGAACGTCAGCATGCGCTCGCACGACCAGCGCCGGGCCGCGGCGGGCGCCGCAGTCGACCCGAGCAGCATCCCCAGGCCCCACACCGCGGGGGGCAGGCCCAGGGCCGACGGCTCGGCGTGCAGGACCCGCAGCACGAAGAGGGGCTCGAGCGGGTTCCTGATGGCCGCCGCGAACATGATCAGCCCGGTGACGAGCAGGATGCCGCGCACCACCGGCGTGAGCAGGGCGAACCGCACGCCTTCCACCAGGGCCTGGCGGGGACTCGGCCCGTCGGCCGTCCGGGGTGGTTGGGCCGGGAGCTTCACGCCCGCCACCAGCGCGGCGGACACGAGGAACGACACGGCGTTGACCCCGAAGGCGGCGGTGAGCCCCAGGTGCGACACCAGCAGCGCGCCCAACAGGGGGCCGATCATGATGGCGAGCTGGAAGGTGGCCGACACCAGGGCGTTGGCCGCCACCAGCCGGTTGGGCGGGACCACGTTGGGGATCGAGGCCTGGAGCGACGGCTGGAAGAGCGCGGCGAACAGGCCCAGGGTGGCGCCCACGGCATAGAGGTGGTGCAGCGAGGGCGACGGCGCCAGCAGCAGCGACCCCACCGCCGCAGCCCGCACCACGTCGGCCACCACCATGATCCGGCGCCGGTTGAAGCGGTCGACCAGGGGCCCGCCGAAGGCGCTGGCCAGGGCTCGGGGCGCGGCCTGCATGACCACGAGTGTGGCGAGCACCTCGGCACCAAGGCCCCGTCGGGCCAGGCTGGCCACCACGCCGAGGGTGTAGACCCAGTCGCCCTGGTTGGAGATGGCCTGGGCGCCCCACAGGCGCAGGAAGTTGCGCTCGCCCACCAGGCCGCTGAACTGGCCGGTGCCCGAGGGCAGCAGGCGCGAGCCGGTCACCCGGTGGATGCCGATGAAGGCGCCCACGATGATGCACAGGTCGCCCACGCTGAAGACGTTGTGGATGGGCAGCCAGCCCGGCACCGCGAACACGTCGCCGAGGAAGAGGAGGCGGGGGTCGAGCAGGGCCCGGGAGTTCACGAACTCGCTGGGGGCGGCGGTCAGGTGGGCGGCGGCGAAGGCGGCGGCCGAGCCGGGCATGACCCCGCCGTTGGCCGCGATGGCCAGGCCGTTGCAGAGGGCGCCTACCCCGATGAGCCACAGCCCGGGCACCTTGCGGTTGAGCCACAGGAAGGCCGCGCCCATCCCGTAGGAGAAGAGGTACAGCACCGGCTGCACGGCGTGGTTGTGGTGGGAGAAGACCTTGAAGATGGCGAACTGGACGGCGAACGCGCTGAGCAGCACCCATGTATGCCGGAAGCGCATGTCGGCCAGCCGGAGCAGGCGTCCGCCGCTCAGTCGGGCCGACACTGCAATCACCAGCAGCACGCCCAGGAACAACGCCACGGGTGTCTTTCGGCACGCCGGAACGGGCTCTTGACGTATAGCCCGAAAGAACTAGTTAAAAGTCCTCAAGAACCGGCGGCCACGCCCCGATAGGGACCCTGGCGCCACTTTCGGGTGGCGTCCTCGGGAAGGAGGTGTGATGGAGAGGTTCCGGTCTCGCCTGTACCGCGCCACGATGGCGCTGGCGACGATCGCCGTGCTCGTAGTTGTGCTCGGCGCCGATCGCCAGTGGTAGCAGTCGAACAAGGAGGCAGCGCCTCGGAGCAACGCTCCGGGGCGCTTTCTCCGTCTTTCGGGGCTGGTCGTTTTGCATCCCTTGCCTCCCGCTTTGGCCTGAAATCGCGGGTGGCCCGCTACGTCGCGGCCGTGTGCGTGCCGGGGCTGGCGCTGCTGGCCTGGGAGGTCCGCCGGGCCACGTCGATCGCCCAGCACTGGGCGTGGGCCGAGCTGATCGTGTTCGCCGTGTTCATCGTGCTGGGCGAGTTCCGGCCCATCCGGGTGGCCCGTCGCGACGAGCAGGAGGAGATCCTCACCTCCACCACCTTCACCTTTGCCATCCTGCTGAGCTCGGGTCTGGCCGCCGCCATCGTGGTGCGCGCCCTCGTCTCGGCCATCCCCGCCCTGTTGGGCCGCAAACAGTGGTGGAAGGCCATGTTCAACGTGGCCCAGTACACCTTCTCCCTGGCCGCCGCGGGCACCGTGCTGCACATCCTGTCGAACGTGCCGAGGCCCGGCCCGGCCCACTTCCTCACCGCCGACATGCCCGCCATCCTGGCCGCGGCCGTCGTGTACTTCCTGGTCAACAACGCGCTGGCGGGCACCGCCCTGGCCCTGGCCCAGGACCACCCGGTGGTGCGCTACCTCTCGCACGACCTGGCCTTCCAGGCCACCACCGCGGGCGTGCTCTTGGCCCTGGCCCCCATCGTCGTCGTGTGCTCGGAGCGCAGCCTCTGGATGGTGCCGCTGTTCGCCCTGCCCATGGCCGCCGTCTACACCAGCACGTCGATCGCCCTGGAGAAGCACCAGGCCCTGCACGACGCCCTCACCGACCTGCCCAATCGCCGGCTGTTCCGCGACCGGGTGAACCAGGCCGTGGTCAACGCCCGCCGCACCCACCAGCCCGTGGCCGTGATGATCATCGACCTCGACCGGTTCAAGGAGGTCAACGACACCCTCGGGCACCACATCGGCGACCTGCTCCTCCAGCAGGTGGCGGCCCGCCTCCAGCAGACCCTGCGCGAGGGCGACACCATCGCCCGCCTGGGCGGCGACGAGTTCGCCGTCCTGCTCCCGTCGGTGTCGGGTGCGGTGGCGGCCGAGGCCGTGGCCGAGAAGCTGGTCAAGGCGCTGGAGACCCCGTTCACCATCCGCACCTGGACGTTCGACATCGACGCCAGCATCGGCATCGCAGTGTCGCCCGAGCACGGCGACACGGTGGACGCCCTCATGCAGCGCGGCGACGTCGCCATGTACCTGGCTAAGGAGAGCCGGGCCGGGTTCGAGCTGTACAGCGCCGACCGGGACCGCCACTCGCCCCGGCGGCTGGCCTTGCTGGGCGACCTGCGCCGGGCCATCGACGACGGTTCGCTCATGCTGCACTACCAGCCCAAGGCCGACATGCGCACGGGCGGGGTGCGGGGGGTGGAGGCGCTGCTGCGGTGGACGCACGTCGAGCACGGGCCCATCCCGCCCGACGAGTTCATCCCCCTGGCCGAGCACACCGGCCTGATCCGGCCCTTGACCCTGTACGTGCTCGACCAGGCCCTGGCCCAGTGCCGGGCGTGGAACGACGACGGGGTCAACGTGGGCGTGGCCGTCAACCTGTCGGTGCGCAACCTGTACGACCCGTCGTTCGCCGACGAGGTAGCCGCGCTGATGGCCAAGTGGGGCGTGCCGGCATCGCTGCTGGAGTTGGAGATCACCGAGTCGGTGATCATGGCCGACCCCATGCGGGCCATGGCCGTGCTAGCCCGGCTGTCGGACCTGGGCGTGGGCCTGTCGCTGGACGACTTCGGCGTGGGCTACTCGTCGCTCGCCTACCTCAAGCGGCTGCCGGTGACCGAGATCAAGATCGACAAGTCGTTCGTGATGAACATCTCCACCGACGAGAGCGACGCCATGATCGTGCGCTCGACCATCGGCCTGGCCCGGTCGCTCGGGATGCGGGTGGTGGCCGAGGGCGTGGAGACGGAGGAGACGTGGGCCCGGCTGGTGGCCCTCGGCTGCGACATCGCCCAGGGCTACTACCTGTGCAGGCCCAAGTCGGCCGAGGACGTGACGCCCCTGCTGCGCAAGCTGGGGGTGGCGGCGGGGTCCGACTCGGAGTTCGCCAACTCGCCCAAGGGGCGGCCGAGCGTGGAAGAGGTGTGCCGCAGGCTGGAGGCCACCAACATGCTCGGCCTCAACTGACCCTTTCACCTCGCGTTTCCACAGGGACAGTGCCTGTGGAAATGATGGGTGGTCAGGCCAGGTGGAGTTCGCCGGCCCGCAGCAGCTCGATAGCGAGCGACAGGCCGAGCAGCAGGCGGCGGTAGGGCGCGCCCGCCCGGGTGACCATCATCTCCAGCCCGTCGCCGCCGTCCTCCGGAGGACCCGCCACGCAGATGACGGTGCCATTCACGTCGGTCACGTGCACGCCGGTCGGCCCGTCCGAGCGGACGGCCAGCAGCGGCTCGTTGTGGCTGTCGCGCACCAGGCCGAGGCCGGCCAGGTCGTCGCCCTCGG
>DASYMT010000570.1:0-1654 GCA_036008925.1 Acidimicrobiales bacterium
CGTGAGGTCAACGGTGACATCGCCATCATGATGGTCGAGGCCACCGGCACCGAGAAGGCCTGGCAGTACTACGAGGAGGGTGCGCCGAAGGTCACCGAGGCCGTCGTGGCCCAGGGCCTGGAGTTCGCCAAGGGCCCCATCGCCGCCTCCATCGCCCTCCAGCGCGAGCTGGTCGAGAAGGCCGGCGTCCACGAGCCCATCCCGTACGAGCCCCAGCTCGACTACGGCGACGACGTCTTCGCCCGGGTCGAGGCGGTGGGCACCGACCTGCTCGACCAGGCCACCCGCATCGCGGTCAAGGCCGAGCGCAACGAGGCCACCGACACGGCCACCGCCCAGGTCATGGAGCAGCTCGCGCCCGAGTTCGAGGGGCGTGAGAAGGAGATCAAGACGGCCATCCGGTCGCTGACCAAGAAGATCATCCGCAAGCGCATCGTCGAAGAAGGCGTGCGCATCGACGGGCGGGGCCCGGCCGACCTGCGGCCCGTGTCGGCCGAGGTGGGCATCATCCCCACGGCCCACGGCTCCGGCCTGTTCCAGCGGGGCGAGACGCAGGTGCTCAACGTGTCGACCCTGGGCATGCCCCGCATGGACCAGCTCCTCGACACCATCGGCATCGACGACCGCAAGCGCTACATGCACCACTACAACATGCCGCCCTACGCCAACGGCGAGACGGGCCGGGTGGGCTCGCCCAAGCGCCGGGAGATCGGCCACGGCCTGCTGGCCGAGCGGGCCCTGCTGCCCGTCGTGCCCTCGCAGGAGGACTTCCCCTACGCGCTGCGTCTGGTGTCTGAGGTGCTGGCGTCCAACGGCTCGACGTCGATGGGCTCGGTGTGCGCCTCGTCGCTGTCGCTGATGGACGCGGGCGTGCCGATCAAGGCCCCGGTGGCGGGCATCGCCATGGGCCTGGTCTACGCCGAGGGCAAGTACCTCCCGCTGACCGACATCCTGGGGGCCGAGGACGCCTTCGGGGACATGGACTTCAAGGTGGCGGGCACGGCCGAGTTCGTGACCGCGCTCCAGCTCGACACCAAGATCGACGGCCTGCCCGCCGACGTGCTGGGCAAGGCCCTCGACCAGGCCCGTGAGGCCCGGCTGGCCATCCTCGAGGTCATGAAGGGCGCCATCGCCGAGCCCCGCGAGTCGGTGCAGGGCAGCGCGCCCAAGATCATCAGCTTCGAGATCCCGATGGACAAGATCGGCGAGGTCATCGGGCCCAAGGGCAAGGTCATCAACACCTTGCAGCAGGAGACGGGCGCCGACATCAACGTGGACGACGACGGCGTGGTCGGCACGGTGACGATCGGGTCCAAGGACGGCGAGGCCGTCGAGGAGGCCCGCCGGCGCATCGAGATGATCCTCGACCCGCCCAAGGCCGAGATCGGCGCCGAGTACACCGGCAAGGTCGTGAACATCACCAAGTTCGGCGCCTTCGTCAACATCCTCCCGGGCCGCGACGGCCTGGTCCACATCTCCAAGCTGGGCCAGGGCAAGCGGGTCGAGCGGGTGGAGGACGTGGTCGACCTGGGCGACGAGGTCACCGTGCGGGTCGACGACATCGACCCCCAGGGCAAGGTCTCCCTCTCGCTGGTGGGTGAGGGCGGGGGCTCAGACGGCGGCAACGGCGGCGGCGGCGGGTCCTCCGCCCCCC
>DASYMT010000571.1:0-1985 GCA_036008925.1 Acidimicrobiales bacterium
CGAACGCGAGGGCGTGCTGGTGTCGTGGGCCGTGCCCAAGGGCATCCCCCCGCATCCCAAGGAGAACCGCATGGCCGTGCACACCGAGGACCACCCGATGGAGTACCTCGACTTCGAGGGCCAGATCCCCGAGGGCGAGTACGGCGGCGGCATGGTCCACCTGTGGGACCAGGGCACCTACGAGTGTGAGAAGTGGCGGGACGACGAGGTGATCGTGGTCCTCCACGGCCAGCGGGCCCGGGGCCGCTACGCCCTCATCAAGACCAAGGGCAAGAACTGGCTTATGCACCGCATGGACCCGCCCGAGGACCCGGCCCGCGAGCCGTTCCCCCACGGCCTGCGGCCCATGCGCTGGACGACGGGGCCGCTGCCCGAGGACGGGCCGCACGGCGGCGGCGGCGGCGGTGGTGGCAAGGACTGGTCGTACGAGCCTGCCTGGGGCGGGGTCCACGTGCTGCTGGCCTGCGACGGCGGCCGGGTCGAGCTGACTGACGAGGACGGGGCCGACGTGACCCCCAGGTTCCCGGAGTTCCGCGCCCTCGGGCGGTCGCTCGGCGCGCTGCCGGTGGTGCTGGACGGCGAGGTCGTGCGCACGGGCGGCGAGCATGCCTTCTTCGCGTGCGACCTGGTGTGGCTGGACGGGCACTCGGCCACCTCGCTCCCCTACCGCGACCGGCGCCGGCTGCTCGAGCGCATCGACTTCGCGGGGCCCGGCTGGCGCATCGGCCCGTCGCACGAGGACGGACGGGCGCTGCTGGCCGCGGCGGCCGAGCAGGGCCTGGCCGGAGTCGTCTCAAAAGCCTGGGAGGGGCGGTATGAACCGGGCCGAATTTCGAAGAGCGTCGTGCTCACCCGGGCCGAAATGGACGGGGGCGAAAAGGACGGGGGATAGACCGCAGCGGGCGCGTCGGTGAAAATGAGGGCCAAGGAGACGATTGAGCGCGACCGGGGAGCGTCCAACCGGCATCGGGCCGGAGGCCGACGGGGGGCTCGCCGCGGCCACAGTCGGGGACGGCGGCGGGGGCGGCGGCGGAGGCACAGTCGGGGGCGGCGACCAAGAGGCCCGGCTGCTGGCCGCCGAGCAGGCCATGGGGCGGCTGAGCAGGCTCCAGTCCCTCACCTCGCTGTTGTCCGGGGCCAAGTCGCGTGACGACGTGTGCACCGTCGTCGTCCACCACGGCATGGCCGGCGTGGAGGCGGCCAACGGCGTCTTGTGCCTCCTCACCGACGACGGGCGCGAGCTGGAGATCGTGCGGGCCATCGGCATCCGGCCCGAGACGGAGGAGAACTGGCACCGCTTCCCGGCCGACGCGCCGGTGCCCGCCTGCGACGCCATGCGGTCGGGCCAGCCTGTGCTGTTCTCCTCATTGGAGGAGCGCGACCTGCTGTACCCCGTTCTCAAGGGCCAGCCTTCCAACAACCAGGCCTTCGCCACGCTGCCCCTCGGCCTGGGCGGGCGCACCTTCGGGGCGCTGACCTTCGGCTGGGCTCGGCCCCGCGAGTTCACCATCGAGGACCGCCAGTTCCTCGGGGCGGTGGCCGAGCAGTGCGCCCAGGCCCTCGACCGCTGCCGGCTCTACGAGGCCGAGGCCCGGGAGCGGCGGCGCAAGGACTTCGTGGCCGAGGCGGGCGCGGTGCTGGCCTCGTCGCTCGACTACGAGACCACCATCCAGCGGGCGGCCGAGCTGCTGCTGCCAGAGCTGGCCGACGCCTGCGTGGTCCACGTGCGCACGCCCGACGGGCTGGAGCTGATGAGCGCGGCCCACGTCGACCCCGAGCACGAGCGCATCCTGCGGCAGTTGGGGCAAAAGGACGACCGCATCGCCCGCCACTTCCGGCTGCTGGAGGTGGCGCTGTCCCGCCGGCCGCTGCTGGTGGACGAGATACGGCCCACGCTGTGGGACGAGATCCCGGTCGGCTCGGAGGAGCGGGCCCAGTTGCAACGACTGGGGCTGCGGTCGGGGCTGGCCGTGCCCCTGGTGGTG
>DASYMT010000572.1:0-2829 GCA_036008925.1 Acidimicrobiales bacterium
CTCGTTCGACGCGCCGATGAACACGTTCTCCACGGCCAGCACCCTTCCCCGCTTGTCGTGGGGCGTCACCAGCGGCACCAGGGTCGAGCGGATGAACACGCTCACCGCGTCGGCCCCGGACAGCACGGCCATGGCCACGAAGGCCAGCACGAAGCTGCGGGTCAGCCCGAGCACGATGGTGGCCGCCCCGAACCCGGCCACCACGAACAGCAGCGTGCGCCCCACCTTGCGGGTGACGGGCCACACGGCGAGCACCACCGTGGTGGCCGCCGCGCCCAGTCCTCCGGCGGCCCGCAGCCAGCCCAGCCCCACCGCCCCCACGTGCAGGCGGTCCTCGGCGATGGCGGGCAGCAGGGCCACCGCGCCGCCGAACAGCACGGCGAACAGGTCGAGGGAGATGGCGCCCAGCAGCAGGGGGTGGTGGCGGATGAAGCGCAGCCCCTCCACCGCGTCGCGCAGACCAGGCCGCTCGGGCGACGGTGCCACTGCGGCATGGGGCAGGCCGGGCTCGTTCGCCGCCTCCAGGGCAGGGTCGATCACCACGCCCGCCGAGGCGCGCGGAATCGCAGGCCCGACACCCAGCAGCGCGCCGGCCGAGCCGAGCAGCACGACCATGACGACGAGATACGGCAGCCGCACGTCGACCGCGTAGAGGAAGCCGCCGAGCACCGGGCCGATCACCATGGCCACCTGCCACGAGCCCGAGAAGCGCACGATCACCTTGGGCAGGCGCGCCGCGCTCACGATGTCGGCGGGCAGGGCCCGGGCCGAGGGCGTGGCGAAGGCGCGGGCCACGCCGAAGCCGAACACCAACAAGAAGATGGGCCCGACCGACGTGGGGTTGGTCCCCGCGTACCAGGCCAGTGCGCCCGCCGTGCACGCCTCCCCCACCGCGCCCAGGGCGGCCACCCGCCGCCGGTCGAAGCGGTCGGCCACCGCGCCGGTCAGCAGCACGAGCAGGAAGGCGGGGGCGAACTCCACAAGCCCGAGCAGGCCGAGGTCGAGCTCGCGCCCGGTGAGGTCGTACACCTGCTTGCCCAGCACCACGTTCTGGGCCATCGACGCGGTGTGCGACAAGAACACACTCGTCAGCAGAAAGGCGACCGACCTGTCCTTCACCTCGGGAGCATCGCGCGGCGGCGCGCGTGTCACCGGGGTTCGCCCGGCCCGCATGACGTCGATCCGCCCCGCAGGCGCTTCACGGCCAGGACATGCTCCCGCCGCATCCTTCCTTCAAGGACCTAAGACCGGACGCTCCCGGCGATACGGCCCGATCGGGGTTATTTCCGGCGGCGGCGGCCGAACAGCCAGGCCAGGGCGGCGACCGCGGCCCCGCCCGCGGCCGATCCCAGCCCCACGCTTGGACCCTCGGCCGCGGCCACGGCGGACGCCGGCATCGTCGCCCGGCCGACGACCTCGCGCTTCACCTCGGCCAGCCGGTCCGCCCCTTGCAGGTCGCGGCACAGCTTGTAGGCCAACAGGGCGCAGGCCAAGGGCAGGGCGAACAGCAGGACTTGGAGCGTGTGGGTGACGACCACGATCGAGACGTCGAGCTTCTGGGCCACGATGTCCTGCGCCCCCGCCACCAGCAGCACCACGTAGAAGGTGAGGGTGGCCACCCCCAACGCGGTGCGCACGGGCCGGTCGCGCGGCCGGTCGAGCAGGTGGTGCTCCGCCGCCCCCTCCTTGGTCACCCGCTGTTCGAGGAAGGGCCACGCGTACAGCAGGCCGAAGGTGACGCCGGGCAGCAGGATGCCGGGGAAGAAGACGTTGGCCAGCGTGTGCCCGAAGGCCCGCACCTCCCAGGCAGGCATGATCCGCAGGGCCCCCTCCAGCCAGCCCACGTACCAGTCGGGCTGCGCCGCGGTGCTCACCACCGCGGGGCGGAAGGGGCCGTAGAGCCAGATGGGGTTGATCTGGGCCAGCCCGCCCAGCGCGGCCAGGACCGCGAACACCAGCGCGAACAGCCCGATCGACTTCGCCGCGTAGGTGGGCCAGAGGTAGGAGCCGACCACGTTGTCCTCGCTCTTGCCCCGGCCCGCGAACTGCGTGTGCTTCTGCCGCCACAGCACGGCCAAATGCGCGCTCAGCAGCACGGCGATGGCGGCGGGCACCAAGAGGATGTGGATCACGAACAGCCGGTTGACGATCTGGTCGGCCGGGAACTCGCCGCCGAACAAGAGGAAGGCCAGCCAGGTCCCCACGAACGGCACGGCCAACACGATGGAGTAGGCGATGCGCAGGCCCGTCCCCGACAGCAGGTCGTCGGGCATCGAGTAGCCGGTGAACCCGTTGGCGATGGCCAGCAGCAGCAGCGTCACGCCGATGATCCAGTTCAGCTCCCGGGGCCGGCGGAAGGCGCCGGTGAAGAAGACGCGGCACATGTGGGTGACCACCGACGCGATGAACAGCAGCGCGGCCCAGTGGTGGACCTGGCGCATGACCAGGCCCGCCCGCACGTCGTAGCTGAGCCGCAGCGTGGAGCGGTACGCCTCCGACATTCGCACGCCTCGCAGCGGCGCGTACCCGCCGTAGTACACGACCTCTTTGGTGCTGGGCGTGAAGAAGAAGGTGAGGAAGATCCCGGTCAGGAGGAGGACCACGAAGCAGTACAGCGCCACCTCGCCCAACATGAAGGACCAGTGGTCGGGGAAGACCTTGTCGAGCGTGGTGCGGGTGAAGCGGGACAGGCCGAGCCGGTCGTCCACCCACCGCGCCGCGCGCCCGATCACCCCCCCGCCCTACCCGAATCGCCCCCCTTCATCCCGCGTTTCCACAGGGACAGTGCCTGTGGAAACGCGAGTTGGGCGGGTTAGAAGGAGCCGTGGC